>JAXHTF010000161.1 GCA_034211275.1 Acidobacteriota bacterium | reverse complement strand
TGGGCTGGCGCCCACCCTACTCCAGGAGGCGCATCAGCCAGTTGTAGGGTGGGCGCCAGCCCACCACTTCGACGGTCGGATCTCAGGCTAGCAACCCATCGAGAAAACCGGGCCTCCAACTACCTGAGGGCAGCCACCACAATGCGGAGCAAGATCTCGAGAATTACCTCAGGGTTGGTCGCGAGCTCACCCGCAGTGCCGAAAGCATCTTTCCTGAGGGTGTCCCAACTGCGGTCGGCCCCGACTGCGCGAACGGCTCCGACCTCACCGAGATCGAAGAAGATGCCCAAGCAGGTGGCACAAATCTCGACTCCCACACCTTGGAGCTCGGCACAAGCCAGGTGCCCTTCTTCGCAATGAGGACAGGCCAGGTCGGTGTCCCGTCGGGCGAGTTGAGAAAGGCTCGTTTCAAAGGCAGCTGCCGCGAAGGGCGAGCCGGTTTGATCGAGAATCCCGGAGACCGTCACCCGATCCAGCCAATGGCCCTTGCACTGGGGACACTGCTCGACCTCAAAACCCTTGATGGTCTCCAAGACCATATTCTCGTTGCATTTGGGACAGAGCATCACTCAGACCTCCTGGCGCTGACCATTCCTCGTTCAACCGGACCAAACTCTAGACTTGTCGCTGGTTCATCTCCTGATGATAGGCCATGGGTTCCTCCTTCCTAGACCCGAAGAAATCTCGAGCTCGCCCAAGCAATACGAGCCCCTCGGATGGCGCCGGCTCAAGCGCCAAGAAGAATTTCTACCCGCCGCTGCACCCTTCTTTGCCCGAATCGGATTGGTCTATAGAGAAGCTTCGACCGTCACCGGGACCGGCCGCTACGCAACTCGTGGGTTCGCAGGGGTCGGGCAACGGACGCGGTTTTTCTTGGATGATTTCTTAGGCGGCGCGGAAGTCGCATCTGTACGGCGAGGGCACTGGACATCGGTGGCTCTGAACGAAGACGTGCGGCGAGGCTATCAGCCTGCAGCCGAACATCGAACAGCACCACTGGAAGGAATCCGTCATGAAAGTTCTTCGTCTCGTACTGTCTCTCGCCCTGGCCTTGTCGGCCTGGTCAGCTTTCTCGCCTCCAATCGAAGCGTCGGAGGGCTGCACCCCGTTCCTGTGTTACGTCGACCTGGTTCAGGGAACGTTCATCTGTCCCAATTCAGCGGTCTACCCGCATGTGCAAATCGATCCGGTCGTCGAAACCCGCTTCAATCCGGAGTGCGACACCTCGTGCTGGCATGCGGCGGTGGTGACGATCTCGGTTCCCGAGGAGTGCACGGAGGCGGCAGTGTGGGTCGAATACGAGGGGGTGCCGGAGGGGTGGACCCTGAACTTCGGTGATTCCGCCAGCAACGACGGCTGGGGGGGAGATTTTGACAGTCCTCCCATCAATCAAAACGCCGAGCTGCAGGTGCTGGACGACGAGCTCACGCTCTTTGAAGCGACCAACGATCCACCCGTCGAGAACCGCATCAACCAACGGCTCGTCCTCGAGGACGGAGCGCTGCGGGCCGTAGTAAAGGATCAATTCGTCAGCTGGGGGCAGCCCTACAGCTTCTCCGAGTCGTTCCGACAACGGCTCTTCTTCCTACCGCCGGCTCCGGGGGATCGTACCCTCTACGTGGGTCTCAACCGAGTCATCAGGCCGGTGAACGCTCAGAACACTACCCGCACCGGCTGCGGCCTGCGCCGGGCGATCATCACGGTGCGCTGAATCTCGAGTACCCAGCAACCCGTGGTGAAAGTCAGACGCCAGCGAGAGCTTTTCCGTCGAATCAAGGCCGGAAAACCGCAGGCGATGCGAGATCGGCGACGTTTTCGAACGTCGATCCGGCGGTAAAGGGCCGCTCGCAGCGCGACTCGATTTTCACCACGGGTTGCTAAGCTACGGCGACCAACCTCAGCCCACTCCCAGGAAAATCGCCATGAGCTATCAACCCATTCTCAAACAGATCGCCGAAGAGGTCCGCCCTCTCCTCGATCAAGGCCAGGTCGCCGATTACATTCCGGAGCTGGCGGGGATCCCGCAAGAGCGCTTCGGGATGGCGGTGTGGACGGTGGGCGGAGACCTGTACCGGGAGGGGGATGCGGAGGAGCGGTTCTCGGTGCAGAGCATCTCGAAGGTGTTCACGCTGGCGCTTGCGATGCGGCTGGAGGGCGATGGGTTGTGGAAGCGCGTCGGGAGGGAGCCCTCCGGCACCGCCTTCAACTCGCTGATCCAGCTGGAGACCGAGAACGGGATTCCCCGCAACCCCTTCCTCAACGCCGGGGCGCTGGTAGTCACGGATTGTCTGCTCTCCCATCTCGACGATCCCGGGGCCGAGATCCTCGACTACGTGGGCGGCCTCTGCGGCTGCGGGGAAATCGGCTACGACGAAGAGGTCGCGGCCTCGGAGCAGCGCACGGGGCATCGCAATGCTGCGCTGGCCCACTTTCTCAAGAGCTTCGGCAACCTGCACAACGATCCGGCGGCGGTGCTCGACCTCTACTTCCACCACTGCTCGCTGTCCATGAGCTGCAGCGAAATCGCCCAGGCCGCCCTCTTCCTCGCCAACAGCGGCCGCACACTGGCCGGCGCCGAGGCGGTGACGACACCCAATCAGGCGAAGTACATCAATTCGCTGATGCTGACCTGCGGGGTCTACGACGCCGCCGGCGACTTCGCGTATCGCGTGGGGCTACCGGCCAAGAGCGGCGTCGGCGGCGGCATCGTGGCGGTGCTGCCGGGGGCCTTCAGCGTCTGCGTGTGGTCGCCGGGCCTCGACCGCCATGGCAACTCGCTGGCCGGCACGCGGGCGCTGGAGCTCTTCACGACGCTGACCGGGGAGTCGATCTTCTGAGGCCTGCGCCCCCAGACACCCTCAAGCCCCCAGATCCTTGACCATCACGGTGGTGCTCTGGGTCGTCCAGATCTCTCGGTATCCACGCTTGCGGTAGAACTCCAGTGGGCTCCGGCGAGGGGGATGGGGCCATAGCTCGGAGTTGCTGAGGAGAATCGAGCGCCAGGG
The DNA here is from genome assembly GCA_034211275.1 of Acidobacteriota bacterium. Taxonomy (NCBI): domain Bacteria; kingdom Pseudomonadati; phylum Acidobacteriota; species Acidobacteriota bacterium. The sequence goes on along the minus strand of JAXHTF010000161.1, from coordinate 12,712 downwards.
TGGGCCCGCGGTCTTCTCGACATACTCCAGCAAGCGGGCTCCCACCCCCTGCCCGCGGTAGGCGGCGGCGACCAGGAGGTTGTTGAGAACCAGCAGGTCCGGGGCGAAACGATCCGAGTAGACAAAGCCGACGACCCGCCCGTGATCTACCGCGACGGCACTCGGGTATTCGGCGATACACCGCCGCAGGGTCTCCCGATGGGCCGGCCGCTGATTTTCGGCTTCGTGGAGAGCTGCGGCCTCCTCCACCAAGTCGGGGGTGAGAGGACCGATCACCGGACCCACGAGCTGGAGGCTCCGGCCAAGCTCCTCCACGGGAGGAATCATCGGAGGGGAACCTCTCTGACGAGAGAGGCGGCGGCCCCGCTCACTCCCCCGCCGGCGCCAGCAGGACGCCCCACATGAAGTCGAACTTCAACGAGCCGTTCAGCACCCCGGGGATGGGCTGTCCGGTGGGGTTGAACGGGAGGATGTTGGTAGCCGCCGCCGTCGGCTTGCCGTCGCTGCCGAAGGAAGCGTAGTTGTGGCAGGAGATGCAGGAGGAAGCGGCCACGGTGCCGTTGCCGGTAATGCCCTCGATCACCGAATTGCCGAGCACGTAGGGAGTGCCGTCGGAGGCGGTGAAGTCCACCATGGTGGCCTTCATGCAGTAATTCTCCCAAACCGGGGAGAGATTCGCTTGATCCATCAGCGCCCTCAGCTTCTCCGTCTTCGAGCAGGGGCCGTATTGGGAGTTGTAATCGCTGAGATTGGGCGGAACTGCGGGGATGGCGGCCCCGAAGCTGTCAAAACAGCCGATGTAGTCGCAGCGGCCGGGATTCATCTGGTGCTCGAAGCTTCCCCAGACCCACTTCGGATTCTGGCGGCTGCTGACGTGCAGAGACACCAGCGCGTACTCCACCCCTTCCGAGGTGTTGGTGTAGTAGAGCTTGCGGACGTTCTCGACACTTCCCAGCGACGGGATCCATTCCATTAGACCTTTCACCGGCACCCAATCGCCCTTGACCGAGGTGGCCGTGGTGGGCATGGCGACGTTGAAGGACTTCGCGTAGGCCTTCTTCAGGCCCGCTTGAGTGTTGAGATGGTTGGCGACGATGTAGTCGAATTGAGGCCGGTTGCGCTTGGTCTCTTCGGCGATGCACTGGACCTTGGGATCCCCGCTGGTCGGGAACCCTCCCACCGCGGCTCCCGGTGGCGGGTTGCAGGGGACGTCGATCCAACCGTGACCGGGGTTCGTTTGAGCCGCCAGCACGCTGACCTGAAATTTCTTCGGAGCGTCGGGCTCCGGCCATTTCGGATTGACGGAGAAGGTATCCGCATCGGAAGCCCAGGTCTCGAAGATCACCGGCGAGGCCTTCGATTCGATGGCCGGTGCCGTGAACTGAGTGAACAGGCGCCAGATGAACTCGTCGGAATCTTGGTCCGTCCCATCCACCGGCCCCGGCTGCGCCGGCACCCCGACGACGACCCCGGCCCGCTCCCCTCCATGGCCCTCGCCAGCGAACATGGGCACGGTGAAGGTCCACAATCCCACAACCGCCAGACAAGCCAGCACGACCAGACACATTCGTTGGGCCATCTCTTCCTCCTCCGGTTCAGGTCCTTGGAACCCCCCAACGCCCCCAGCTGCCGCCTGAAGAGGCCACTACCGGTTGACGAGAACGCGGTACCAGAGCCCGATCCACCACGGCGAGACACGCTGGCCAGCAAGGGCCCCTCAATAGAGCCCCCAATAGGACGCCTCCAAGCCTCCTGCGAACCGCCCGTCTCGGTTTTCGGAATCTACGCAACTGATTCTATGACCAGATCATAATCGCCCCCTCCGGAAGGCGTCAATTCCGAGACCTACAGCCGATCGTCGAGGCACCGCCAGCCAAGGGCGTCCTCGGGGAGGCTGGGCTTGCCTCCCGCGGAGGATGAAAAAACAGAAACCGCTCGCATGAAGAAGCCCCGACGAGCCGAGGCCGCCGGGGCTTGCTGCTGCAGTCGCTGAGCGGGGTTCAGGTCAGGGGAAGCACAAGGTCCCGAAGCCGTCGCAGTAGACATACTCCCCCGGAACGGAGTAGCACTCATAGTCGCCCTCGCAGCTCAGCTGGTATGGGGCGATGCCCAACCGTACGGAGCCGGGGCAGGTGGTGCTGGCGGAGCAAGCGCTCTCAGTGCCGGGATTCTTCGCCGAATCGCTGGGAGCGTTCAGAAACTCCGGAGCGGGCAGAAAATCTACAGCCCCCGAAAGCCCAGCGTCCACTGCAGGAGTGGCAACCGCAGGCTCCTCGGCTTGGGCGATTCCCGCCAAGCAGAAGAAAGCGACGGTGGCGGACAGAAGGTAGATCGACAATCTCATGGTGAGTCTCCTCATACTCGGGCCTGCTGAAGGCGAGGCCCTCATCGGATAGGCTTCAGACGAATCCGCGGCTCATCGCGGAATCCTTCGAAGCGCAATGAATAATGGAGAACTTTAGCATGTGCCTTGCGGCAAGCTTCCCGCGGCCGGGAGTCGCCAAACAGCCTTCTTCGACCAGCCTCTCGGCTCCCCGGGCATGACCCAGCACCCCATCCTCTGGCTCTTTCTCGGCCTGTTCGGAGGCCTGGTCTTTCTCACCTGGGCGCGGAGCAGCGACCCCACCGGCCAGCGACGGGTGCTGGCGGTGGGACTGCTGGTGGCAGCGCTGATCTACGGCGGCTTCGGAGCGCTGGGACCGGGCGGGCCATGGCTGCTCCTGGAACTCTCAGGAGTCGCCCTCTTCGGCCTGTTGGCCTGGCTCGGCTGGAGGCATTCGGTGCTCTGGCTGGCCTTCGGGTGGGGACTCCACAGCCTGTGGGACGGCCTGCTCCACCTCCACGGCGCCGGCGCCGTCTACACGCCGACCTGGTACGTGCTCGCCTGCCTGAGCTTCGACCTGCTGGTGGCGGCGTGGATCGTCACCCAGCGCAAGGCGTTGGCTCGGAGTGCCCGAGAGGCGAGCTGAGCCTACTCCCCGTACTGCGCGATGATCTCCTCGCGGCTCTTGCCCAGGATGCCGTATTTTGCGCCGATCTTGCGGAAGGCCTCCAGGGCTCGATCCAGGTGCTCCGGCTCGTGGCCGGCGGAGAGCTGGACGCGGATCCGCGCTTGGCCCTTGGGCACCACCGGATAGAAGAAACCGATGACGTAGATGCCCTCGAAGTAGAGGTCCCGGGCGAAGTCCTGAGCCAGCTTGGCGTTGAACAGCATGATGGGCACGATGGGGTGATCGCCGTCGGGGATGGTGAAGCCAGCGGAGGTCATCTCGCTGCGGAAGCGGCGGGTGTTGTCCTCCAGCTTGTCCCGCAGCTCGGTGGAGGCGGAGAGGAGCTCCAATCCCTTCAAGGTCGCCGACACCACCACCGGCGGCACGGTGTTGGAGAAGAGGTAGGGGCGGGAGCGCTGGCGCAGCAGGTCGATGATCTCCTGGCGTCCGGAGGTGCAGCCGCCGGAGGCGCCGCCCAGGGCCTTGCCGAAGGTGGTGGTGATGACGTCCACCCGCCCCATGGCGTCGCGGTACTCGTGGCTGCCGCGACCGGTCTTGCCCAGGAAGCCGGTGGCGTGGCAATCGTCCACCATCACCAGCGCGTCGTATTTCTCCGCCAGATCGCAGATGCGGTCCACCTGGGCGATGGTGCCGTCCATGGAGAACACGCCGTCGGTGGCGATCATGCGGAAGCGGGCGTCGGAGGCCTCCTGCAGCTTGGCTTCCAGATCCGCCATGTCGTTGGTCTTGTAGATGTAGCGCTTGGCCTTGCACAGACGAATGCCGTCGATGATGGAGGCGTGGTTGAGGGCGTCGGTGAGGATGGCGTCCTCGGGGCCCAGGAGGGGCTCGAAGAGGCCGCCGTTGGCGTCGAAGGCCGCAGCGTAGAGGATGGAATCGTCGGTACCTAGAAACTCCGACACCTTGGCCTCGAGCTCCTTGTGCAGATCCTGGGTGCCGCAGATGAAGCGCACGCTAGACAGGCCGTAACCCCGCCGGCGCAGGCCTTCGTGGGCGGCCTCCAGCAGCTCGGGGTGGCTCGACAGGCCGAGGTAATTGTTGGCGCAGAAGTTGAGCACCTCCTGGGGCGGCTTGCCCTCGGGGTACACCACGTCGATGTCGGCGCTCTGGGGCGAGACAATGATGCGCTCTTCCTTGAACAGCCCGGCCTCGCGAATGTCGTCGAGCTCGCGGCGAAGATGATCTTTGAAGCTCCCGTACATGACCCTACCTCCTGATATCGAAACCCGCCGAGCCGGCGGGAGAAGCTCCGCGCCGCGGGGCGGTTGCATTGCGCCAATGAATTGACGGACACGCCTGAATTGACGGACACTCTGGATCTGACGGACACTTTCCGTCGACCTCTGGATTGTAGCGCCTCCGCCGGCGCCGCCCCAGGGTCTCACCGCTAACGAATCGTTCAGACAGCTGGCCACCGCGGCGAGCGCAAAGCAAAGCGCGGCGCCACCGCGTCATCAGGAAGGACTCGGTCGATGAGAAAGCCCGTCACTTTGATCACCGGCGCCAACGGCGAAATCGGCCACGGCCTGATCCAGCACTTCGGCCAGCGCGGCGACCAGGCCGTGGTAGCGCTGGACCTTCACGAGCTGGACGACGAGCTCAAAGCTCATTGCGCCACCGCCATCGCCGGCGACATTCTGGACGAGCGGCTGCTCAGCCGGCTGGTTTCGGAGTACGAGATCCACACCATCTTTCACCTCGCCGCGCTGCTCTCCACCCGCGCCGAATACACCCCCCAGACCGCCCACAAGGTCAACGTCAACGGCACCCTCAATCTGCTGCAGCTGGCCGCCGACCAAAGCCGTTGGCACGGTAACCCGGTGACCTTCCTCTTCCCTAGCTCCATCGCCGCCTACGGCCTGCCGGACCGCGCCACCAAGACCGCCGCCGGAGCGGTGACGGAAGAGGACTTCAATATGCCGGTGACCATGTATGGCTGCAACAAGCTCTACTGTGAGCAGATCGGCCGCTATTATTCGGACCACTACCGCCAGCTCGCCGCCCACCGCAACGGCAGCGGCGTAGATTTCCGCTCGCTGCGCTTCCCGGGGCTGATCAGCGCCGTCACCGTGCCCTCCGGCGGCACCAGCGACTTCGCTCCGGAGATGCTCCACCACGCCGCCCAGGGAGAGCCCTACCGCTGCTTCGTCAACGAGGGAGCGCGCATCCCCTTCATGGCCATGCCCGACGCCATCAAGGCCCTGGTGGAGCTCGCCGCCGCACCCAGTGACAAGCTTGGCCAACGGGTCTACAACGTCACCGCCTTCTCCCCCACCGCCGGCGAGATTCGCGACCGCATCCTCCAGGCCTACCCCGACGCCCAGGTCACCTTCGAGCCCGACCCGCCCCGCGCCGCCATCATCGACAGCTGGCCCGCAGACGTTGACGACACCCCCGCCCGCCGCGACTGGTCCTGGTCCCCCGACTACGACTTCGGCCGCGCCTTCGACGAGTACCTGATGCCGGGGATCCGGGCCAAGTACCAGCCGTAAGCCACCCCACCCACAAGCCACCAACAAGTGGGTACCACCTCCGGAAACCCCTGGAGAATCAGGCCATCAACAAGTGGGTACCACCCTCTGGAACCCATCGTAGGCTGGGCGCCAGCCCACCAGGAACCCTTCCACCGGCCCCACCAGCCAACAGAACCAACAAGTGGGTACCACCCTCTGGAACCCCTTGAAAATCAGGCCATCAACAAGTGGGTCCCACTCTCGGAGAGGCCCGAAAACCGGGACCATCAACAAGTGGGTCCGCCCTCTCGGATAGAGTCGAGATCCACCGACAACTCTGAAAATCTCGAGGAGAAAACAGACCATGAAGATCGCTGTGCTGGGGGCCGGGAACGTGGGGACCACTTTGGGCAAGAGATTCGTGGAGGTCGGCCACTCCGTGGTCTTCGGAGTCCGGGATCCGCAGGCGGAGCGTTACCGGCAGCGGGCGGAGGAGGCCGGCGGCTCCGTGGCGACGGTGCACGAGGCGGCCCAGGGAGCGGCGGCGGTGTTGCTGGCGGTGGGCGGCGAGGTGGCGGTGGACGTGGTCCGGGAGGCCGGTGACCTCACCGACAAGGTCCTCCTCGACGCCACCAACCCCCTCGGCCCTTCGCCCTCCGGGGATTGGGAGTGGTTCACCGACGCCGGTGGTTCCCTCTCGGAGCAGATCGCCGAAGCGGCCCCCGGTGCCCACGTCTTCAAGGTCTTCGCCACCGTTGGAGTGGAGGTGATGAAAGATCCGGTCTACGACGGCCGCCGGGCCTTCCTGCCGGTGGCCGGGGATGATCCGGAAAACAAGCCCATGGTGTTGGAGCTGGCCAAGTCGCTGGGATTCGAGGCGGTGGACGCCGGGCCGCTGCACAACGCGCGGCTGCTGGAGTTCTCGGCCTATCTGTGGATCCAGCTGGCTGGCGGGGGCCTTGGTAGGGACTTTGCTTTTGGGCTGCTCCGGCGCTAACGCGGCCGGCGCAACCCTTGGGCCTTCGGGCTGCTCCGGCGCTAGGGCTTCTTAGCTGCTCTGATCACAGCGGCACCACCCCGGCATATTTGACACCGGTGAGGTAGGCGATGTCGCGCTTCCAGGTGGTCAGGTCTCGGGACGAGAGCTGGTTCAGGTGGGTGTGGCCGCAGGCGCGAGCCAGCAGCGACATGAGCTCCACCGAGGAGTGGAAGAAGCGCTCCAGCCGCTTGGCGGCGATGGCGATGTCCAGGCGGTCCCGCAGTTCTTGCTTCTGGGTGGCGATGCCCACCGGGCAATTGTTGGTATGGCAGGCGCGCATGCCCAGGCAGCCGATGGCCTGAATCGCCGAGTTGGAAAGAGCGACACCGTCGGCCCCCAGGGCCATTGCCTTGGCAAAATCCGCCGGCGTGCGCAAACCGCCGGTGACGATGAGGGTGACGTCCTTGCGGTCCCGATGATCCAGATAGTGGCGGGCACGGGCCAGGGCCGCCAGGGTGGGGACGGAGATATTGTCCCGGAAGATCAAAGGCGCGGCTCCGGTGCCGCCACCGCGGCCGTCGAGGATGATGTAGTCGACGCCGATGCCCAGGGCGGCCTCGATGTCCTCCTCCACGTGCTGGGCGGAGAGCTTGAAACCGATGGGAATGCCGCCGGTGGCCTCCCGGACCTCGGCGGCGAACTCCCGGAATTGATCCTCGTGCTCCCACTCCGGAAAGCGCGCCGGAGAAACCGCCGGAGTTCCGGGCTCCAGCTCCCGCACCTCGGCGATCTTGCCCTGCACCTTCTCCCCCGGCAGATGACCGCCGGTGCCGGTCTTGGCGCCCTGCCCTCCCTTGAAATGGAAGGCCTGGCAGCGCTTCACCTTGTCCATGCTGAAGCCGAAACGGGCCGAGGCCAGCTCGTAGAAATAGCGGCTGTTGGCCTCCTGCTCCTCCGGCAGCATGCCGCCCTCACCGGAGCAAATCCCCGTCCCCGCCAGCTCGGCGCCGCGGGCGAGGGCGATCTTGGCCTCCTCGGAGAGAGCGCCGAAGCTCATGTCGGAGACAAAGAGGGGAATGTCGAGCTTCAGGGGCTTGGCCGCCCGCGGCCCGATGACCAGCTCCGAACCCACTTCCACATCGTCCAGCTGCGGCAGGGTGGCCAGCTGGGCGGTAACGAAGAGGAGATCGTCCCAGCTGGGTAGATCCTGCCGCGGCACGCCCATGGCGGAGACCGGACCGTGGTGGCCTACCTTCTCCAGACCATGGGCCGCCAGCTCCTGGATGAAGTGGTTGTGGGGCTCCTCCGGGGCGCCGTGGAGATCGGCGTAGAGGCCCTGGTAGGCGTCCCGGTCGTAGGCCTGAGGGTGCTCGTCGTGCCACGCCGCCACCTCGTCCTCGTCCACCCACACCCGGCCGTCCTCGCGCCAGGCGCTGAATTTGTGCAGCACCTCTTCGTTGTTGTACTCGCTGACGCCGGTGTCGTAGCGATAGTCCCAGCCGTGGACACCGCAGATCAGGTTGTGACCGTCCACATGACCGTCGGAGAGCAGAGCCCCACGATGCAGGCAGCGGCCAAAGAGCACCGAGACTTCCTCTCCATAGCGCACCACCACCAGATCGACGTTGGCCACCAACGCGTAGGCCGGCTGCCGATCCTCCAGCTCGTCCCACACCGCTACCGATTGCTTGCCCATGGTTCGTCCCAACTCTGTTTGAATTTCACGGTCAAAGTCAGCGCCAAGGCCCCGGCCGTCCGGGCTCTTGGATCGATCAGCGCACCAACCGCAGCTCCCGGACCCGCACCACCGGTACACCGTCGAAAATCTCCAGCTCCCCCTTCACCCACACTCGCCGCGCCGCCCATTGGACGTCGAAGTCCAACGGCTCATTCCCCTCCCCCGCCAGCACGAAGACCGTGCCGCTGCCGTCCTCTCCGCGCACCAGCAGCCCCGGCGGGATGCCGCCGCTCAAGCAGCGCACGGCGCAGGCTCGGTGGACCTTGCCGGTGGCGGGGCGCATCACTCCACTGAAGCATTTGGTGTCCACCAGCTCACCGGTGAGCACCACCTCGCCCCGCCCCTCGACCCGCGACGGATCCGGTGCGGAGCCGACGACGAAGAAGGTCTCCGGCGCGTTCATCTCGATCATCGCCAAACCCCGGCGGTAGATCAAGGTGCCGTCGAAGGTCACCCGCTCTCCGTGGTGGCCGCGGGCGAAGTCCGGCAGCCCCTGTTTGCCGGAGCCCACCAAGAGCACCGAGGTCCCCGCCGAGTCCTGGGCACCGGCGAAAGCCCCGAGTCGGAGCATGGGCACCGGGGTCTCGTAGAGCACGCCCTCGAAGGACCGCTGGACCCCGAACTCGAAGGTGCCCGCCTCGAAGCGCCCCTGGGCCCAGGCCACCGCCGCCGCCAGCACCGGCAGCAGCACCGCCAGAAGGATCACCCAGGCGCGGACGAAGCGCGCCAGCCCGGCGGGAGCCTTGGGCAGATAGCCGACGTAGAACGGGGCTCGCTCCCCCTTGGAACCGCCGGACACCGCCTCCTCGATGGCAGCCCCCTGGGCCGCCAGGCGATTGAGGTCCACTTTGCAGCCGGGATTGGCCAGGGGCTTGGGTTGGGGGTGGATCCACACCGTGCCGTCCGCCACCCGCACCCGGTAGGTGGGCACCACCTCGCTGAACGGCGGCGGACTGCAGCCGTCCTCCGGACGATATTGCCAGCCGTGCCAAGGGCAGGTGATCACCCCGTCGACGATGCGTCCCTCGCCCAGAGGACCGCCCTGATGCCGACAGACGTTGGACAGGGCGAAGACCTTGCCGTGGTTGAGATACACCGCCCTCCGCTGGCCGCCGACCAAAACCACCTTGCCCTCCCCTTCCTGCAGCTCGGCCACCGGGCAGGCGGCCTCGTAGCCTTCCTCGGCGGGGTGGCGACGGGGGCGGTCCCGATCCCTTTCCTTCAACCCCGCCACCAGATGCAGCCCCAGCACCAGCGCCAGGCCTAGCCCCAGCAGAATCGGGTAGAGGGGACTGACCTCCGACTGCAGCACCCCGTAGGCCACGTGCAGCACCAGCAGCCCGTAGGCCACCAGCACCGCCAGATGCAGGCTCTTCCAGAACGACGGCCCGAGGTTGCGCAACCAAAAGTCGTGACTGGTGGCGGCCATGAAGAAAAGGATCACCAAGGCCCCGACTCCAAAGATCTCGAAGGGAAAATGCACCAGCTCGCCGAAGCCGCCGAGCCAGGCGGTGTAATCCCGGCGGTACGCGGTGAACACGCTCACCAGCGGGTTCTCGTCCCCGAGACCGTGGAATTGGAAGACCGCCAGAGCGGCGTGGATCAGCCCCAGGAAGAACATCACCACGCCCAGATGACGACGGTTGTAGAGCAGCGGCAGAAAGCGGCGGTCGAGACGGGCCAGAGGACCGATGCACAGGATGACGTGGAGCAGCACGAAGGCAACCAGGGCGGTGCTGCGCAGAATCAAGGTCTCAGCGGTGATGCGCGGATGAGTCGCTAGGCTGACGCCGACGTAGGCCCCGGCGGTGACCAGGAGCAAGAGGCCCAGCCACAGGTCGTAGATGCGCTTCTGGCGGTTCCACTGAACACCGGTGTAACTGACGGACATCGTTCCTCCTCAGCCTTCACTCTCGGCGGGAACGCTGCCGCTGGCCAACGTCACATCCCCCAACACGTGCAGGCCGAGGGTCTTGCCGTGGCCCAGGGTGTACAGCCACAGGGTGCCCTGATCGCCATTGGGCGGCCGGTAGCGCAGCTCCGCCGGTCCGAACACCGGCCCCAGATAGACGGCCCCGGGTGGCATTTCCGTGCTGCCCACCGGCTCCGGCGGCTCGGCGGTCCAGTACAGCGCCACCGCCGGCAGATCCAAATCCTCCGCCACCACCAGCTCCAGCTGGGAGACCCGCGAGCCTTCACCGCGCAGATGCAGCCGGATCGGCTGATACCGGAAGGGAGTCTCCAGCTGCGCCAGGATCTCTCCGCGGGGCTCGTCCTGGAACCGGCGTTCCGATGCCCTCTCGGCTTCCGTGGGAAGGGTCTCCGAAGGCCGGAGCACAACCGCTAGAACGGCCAGCAGCGGCACCACCGCGAGCACCAGAAGCACCAGTCGGCGATGACCGCCGCGCAACCGGCCCGGCGGCACCGGATGCTCTACCCTGTCGTCCTCGTCCTCTCCGCGCGCCCCGCGGCGCCAGAGGATCAGCATCCAGGGCCACAGGGCCACCAGCCCCGGAGTCACCAGCAGGCGAAACCACGGCCCCGCTCCCTTCACCCCGGCATCGATCTTGGACAGGCCGAAAATATGGCAAGCGAGGGCGAAGAGCAGGCCGAAGGCCAGGTAGACGCCGACACCTTGTAGAAGAAGCTCGATCATGGCTCCGCACCCGTCGCCAGCGAAGGAGAACCCATCGGCGACATCTTGGTTTAGTCAAAAGGGCTTGCTGCAATTCTACGGGAAGATGCCGTCGCCCCCAAGTCCACACCGGCTCCGGGGAAGATCCCGAGTTGCAACACTGGAGTCTCCGCGCAGCTCTGGGAATCGGATTGCCGCTGATGCAGATTCGTCCTCGCCTACCGCATTCACTCCTCCGGATCCCCTAGCCCCAACCACTCCCCGTAGAGCTCCGGTCGGCGGTGGCGCCAGAAGAGCTGGCGGGCGTTGCTCTTGGAGCAGCGAGTGAGATCCAGATCCACCACCAGCAGATCCTCCTCGCCGCTCTTGGCGCGCCCCAGAAAGCCGCCATCGGGGTCGACGGCGAAGGATTCCCCGGCGAAACACAGCTCTCCCTCGTCCCCCACCCGATTGACCAGCGCCGCGAAGTAGCCGTTCTGGAAGGCGGCGGTCTGCACCTCCGCCTCGTAGAGCCCTTCGGGCCACTCGCCGACGGTCCCCGCCTGAGGAATCGCCACCCACTCCGCCCCGGCGACCCCCAGCGCGCGCATGTACTCCGGATAGTGGCGGTCGTAGCAGATGGCCACCCCCACCCGCCCGGCGGCGGTCTGGTAGACCCGCGCGCCGCGGTCCCCGGGGTGGTAGTAGTCCTGCTCGTGAAAACCCGGGTAATCAGTGATGTGGATCATGCGGGTGACCCCCAGCAGCGAGCCATCGGCGTCGAAGACCGGCGAGCTGTCGAAGTAGCGGTCGCCATCCCGCTCGTAGAGGTTGAAGATGGTGACCAGCCCGAGCTTCTTCGCCTGCGCGGCGACGGCGTCGGTGATGGGACCGGGAATGGTCTGGGCCAGGGCAGCAGCCGAGGCATCACCCCGGCGACATGGAAAGAAGCGGTTGAGCACCACCTCGGCAAAGGCGACGGCATCGGCCCCCTCGTCCCGAGCCCGTTCCATGGACTCCAGAGCCCGGCGAAGGTTGTAGTCGGGATCCTCGGTGGATCGGATCTGGGCGAGAGCTAGGCGCATGGGATCTCCTCCGAAGGTGGGTCGCATCGCCCATCTGGCGACGCCGATCTGGCCGCAGCAGTCTAACCTCTCGGTTCGGGTCTGGTGGCGCCGGGGCTCACGCCCTGGCCAATCTCCGCGATCAGGAACCTCCCCGATGACGGGCCTCCCCGATGACGAACCTCCCCGATGCCCGACCAGCAAAATGGCAGCATATGAGACACTAAGCAAGATCTCACGCCTCCCTTTCGGTATCAACGGAAGGGCAGAAGTGAGTCGCTTGCCTTCTCGGCTACCGAGCTCCATTTCGCGGAGAGCTACGGTGTCCGTTTCATCCCTTGTTTCTCGAAAGAGGGCTCAACGCCCCCAAAGAGGAGAGATCATGCAGCATTTCCGTTCCATCCCCACCCTGCTCGTCGCCTTCATCCTGGCTCTGACCTTGACCGTCAGCGCCACCGCCGAGGCCCCCGCCACGACCGCTCCGGAGGCCCAGCCCGCCGCCGAAGCCCAGACGGTCACCCCAACCCCGAACACCGGCTGCGGCGCCACCGGCACGCTGGCCTCGGTGCTCGGATCCTCGGCCATCGACCTCGCCATCGTCGACGAGTTCAGCGGCATCGGCCCGCGCCCCTACAACCCCTGCTACACCTTCGACGACCCCACCACCGGCTGCTACTACACCTGGAGCCCCCAGACCTACTGCTGCCTGGGCAACTACTACTGGTGCCACGACATCTGCTGGTAAGCCCTACCTCTCCGCCCGAGCGCTCCTCGGAGCGCCGGGCGGGGCTTCAGCTAGACATGCTCCGCCCCCGCCTCCAACCTCCCCAAGCGCCAGCGCACACCAAGCCCC
>JAXHTF010000160.1 GCA_034211275.1 Acidobacteriota bacterium | reverse complement strand
TAGACCCCACTCCTGAACGATTCCCCCTGCGACCTCCCCGAGATCCCTTCGCTGGGGTCCGGCGGGGCATCTTCCACGCCGTCGCCGCGTGGATCCTGCTGCTCTTCATCCTCGACAGCAGCGGCGACCAGCCGCTGGCCACCCAGGGCGGGCTGGACACTCTGCTCTACAGCCTCGGCGCCGCCGCAGCCTGGGGGCTGATCATGTTCCTCACTTACAAGCAGCCCACCCGCTTGCCCCCCATCGAGCTGCACCATGACGGCGTCCGCGGTCCGTTCATCGGTTCCGCCGGTAAGGGCCAATCCGCGCTCCGGAGGGTGCCCTACAGCCAGCTGCGGGTAGCTCACTGCTGGCGACAGCAGGGCGAGCACCGGCTGATCCTGGGGGTCGAGGGAGCTCCCGCCACCGGCCTGCCGGGACGCTTCTTCAAGGATCCCGAAGCTCCCCGGCGCATCGCCGACTCCATCCGCCAGCGCATCGCCGACCTCCCCGGCGGCGAGGAGCAACTGGCGGCCATGGACCGACGGGCGGCGCTGGCGGAGCGCATCCAGAAAACGCCCATCCCCGCCACCCTGGCCACCAGCGCCCTGCTGGTCCTGCTCTTCGCCATCCAGGTTGTCTCCGGCGGTTTGTTCAACCCCATTCTCAGCCTCGGCCTGGGGGCCAACTCGTCGACCCTGGTGGGCGCCGGCCAATGGCAGCGCCTGATCACCGCCAACCTGCTCCACGGCGGGCTCCTGCACCTCGGCCTCAACGTTTGGGGGCTGGTGCTGCTGGGGCGACTGCTGGAGCCGCTGCTGGGCTCCTGGCGCTGGCTCGCCTATTTCTGCCTCTCCTGCGTCGCCGGTGCCGCCGCCAGCACCTGGATCACCCAACCGTGGCTCTCCCTCGGCGCCTCCACCGGCCTCGCCGGGCTACTGGGGGTGTACACGGTCTTCATCTGGCGGCGCCGGGAGGACTTCCCCACCGCCCCGTCGAAGCTTTTCTGGATTCTCCTGCCGGCGGCCTTCCTGCTCCCCGCCCTCTTTTTCAACGTCGACCACGCCGCCCACGCCGGCGGTTTCCTGGCCGGTGCGCTCCTCGGCGCCCTGGCCTTGGGGGAGCCGAACCTGCTGCACCTTCGGCAGCGCAACCGCCAAGGAATGGCGGTGCTGGGAGCTGGGTTGGCGATCTTCTTCTTGGGCGTCCAGGGCTGGACGCTGGCGCGCTTTTTCACCGCGACTCCGGAGCAGCGGGCGGCGATGGAGATGGCGGTGCTGGACAACCCGGACACGCCGCCACAGATCGTCAATTTCGCGGCCTGGACCAGCGCCATCCGGCCGGAAGCGACGGAGACGGAGCTGCGCGCCTCCCGGGACGCCCTGAGCCGAGCGCTGGAACAGCTCAAGGCGTCGGCGCAGGAAGCAGGCTCCGGCGCCGACGGCGAGGTGGAGCTCCAGGACACCCTGGCGACCCTCCACTACCGACTGGGAGACTTTGACCGCGCCGCCGAGCTCGAGCGCCCCCTGGCCGAACGCCGAGACGAGCGCAGCGCCTTCTACCGTTCTCAGCTCGCCCGCTTCGAGCTCGCCCGGGTGCGGGAGCAAGGCCCCTGGCTGGAGCTGCCACCGGGATCGTCGGCGCCGCGGTGCGAGCTGCAGATCACCAACGGCGAGCGGCAGGCCACCCTCGTCGTGCCGGCGGACCTCGCCGGCAACGCCCTGCTGGTGCGCGGCGTGATCCTCGACGGCGAGGCCATCCTGGGCCAATTCACCGCCCGCTCCGGCCGCTGGGCCGCCGGCGCCAACCTCAGCCCGCCGCTGCCGGCCTATCTCGAAACCGCCAGCGACGTGCAATTGCTCACCGTAGAGCGCCCGGAGCGCACCCCGGGACCGGAGGCCAGCTGGAGCTTCGAAGCCACCGATCCGGAGGTGGCAGAGCTGCCGGGTCCGGGGACTTCCAGGCCCGAGGCTCCCAGCGAGCGCCCCCGGCAACCCACCAGGAGGTCTCCATGAGCCCCGCTATTTCCAACACTCCCGAAGCTGCTTCTTTCGACGGTCAGGTGGTTCTGGTCACCGGCGCCTCCGGCGGCATCGGCAGCGCCATCGCCCACGCCTTCGCCCGCCGCGGAGCGCGGGTGGTGCTGCACTACCACCGCGGGCGGGAAGCCGCGGAAGCCCTGCGCGCGGCTCTGCCGGCAATTCTGGATTCTTCCGAGCACCTCTGCCTGGGGGCCGACCTGGGAGATCCCGCCGCCGCCCGCGGCCTGATCGAGGAGGTTCTCGAACGCTGTGGGGGACTCCACGTGCTGGTCAACAACGCCGGCATCTTCGAGACCCATCCGCCCTTGACCAGCGACGCCGCTACCTGGGACGAAGCCTGGCGCCGCACCCTCGGCGCCAACCTCCTGGGGCCGGCGGTGCTCAGCCACGGGGCGGCCCGGCACATGGTGGAGGCCGGCGGCGGCCGCATCGTCAACATCACCTCCCGCGGCGCCTTCCGCGGTGAGCCCGACGCCCCCGCCTACGGCGCCAGCAAGGCCGGCCTCAACGCCTTCGGCCAGAGCTTGGCCAAGGCTCTCGCCCCCCACGGCGTCTTCGTCTTCTCCATCGCCCCGGGCTGGGTGGATACGGATCGGGTGGCTCCCTTCGTCCACGGCGAGAAGGAAGACGAGATCCGCCGCGAGAGCCCCCTCGGCCGGGTGGCGACGCCGGAGGAAGTGGCCCGCTCGGTGGTCTTCCTCGCCTCGCCGGGCAACGATTCCCTCACCGGCTGCATCCTCGACCTCAACGGGGCTTCCTATTTGCGGACTTGAAGCTCAGAGCTCCGCCAGCCAGCGCAGCAGCCGCTCCACGTCCTCGGAGGTGTGCCAGCCGTGGAAGGCGATGCGCAGATAGCCTTCGCGCACCGACGAGTAAATCCCGCGCTGGAAGCCTTCTTCCATAAGCTCCTCCAGGACCTCGCCGCCGCGGCCACCGTGGTGCAGCGAGAGGATCGGGCCGAGGCTGCGGGAACGGCGTAATAGCTCCAGCCGCCGGGCCTCCTGCCGCCAGTCCGGAATCTCGTGGAGATCTCCCAAGAAGAGCTCCTGAAGAGCGTCCACGTGGGCGGCGATGGCCGCCAGTCCCGCTGCAGCGATGAGCTCCAGGGAAACCGTCAGGGCGGCGCAGCCGAGGAGGTTGGGCACGCCCATCTCCAGCGCCTCGCCGCCGGCCACGAAGCCGCGGTCGAAGTCCGTGGAAGGGCGCTGGAAGTCGGTGGCGTCCTCTACCGACAGCCAGCCGCCGGGAGGTGTCAGGCGCTGTCGCAGCTCCGGCGAGGTCCATAGCAGCCCCATGCCCTGGGGCGCCAGTAGCCCCTTGTGACAGCCGGTGGCGAAGGCCGCCACGCCCTCGAGGGTCGGCGGCAGGCAGCCGGCGCCCTGGATGCCGTCCACCACCAGATCCACCCCACGGCGCCGGCAGCCCTCCGCCAGCCGCGGCAGGTCCAGGCGCAGACCGTCCTGGAAGCGTACCCAGCTCACCGCCAGTACCCGCGTGGCGGGGCCGATGGCGTCCAGCAGCCGCTGCTCCGGCTCCGCGTCGAGGGTGGGAGGAACCGTCGCCAAGGCTTCGGCCCCGGCGCGGTGACCGTCCCACAGCGGCACCTCCCGCAGGCCGACCCCCCGGGGCGCCAGAGTTCGCCAGGGCCATAGATTGCTGGGGAACTCCCCCAACGGCACCACCACCTCGTCCCCGGAGCGCCACGGATAACCCTGGGCTATGGTTCCCAAGGCGGTGGAAGTGGTGGCGGTGAGGGTCACGTCCTCCGCCGCGCAGCCCAGCACCTTCCCCGCCGCCCGCCGCACCCGCTGCGGAATGCCCTGAAAGTCCTCCACCCAGCGTATGCGCCAGGGTGCCGCTTCCTTGTCCAGGAATCCCCCGGCAGAAGCCACCGCCTCCGCCGGAACCGGTCCCTCGGAACAATGCATCACCCACAGCACCGGTTCGTCCCCATCTCCCTGCCAGCGGAAGGCCTGGGGATCGATGGGCGGAATCAGGGACGAAGCTTCTTCGCCGGTTTTGGGATCACCGGATGGCCAATCCTCGGATAGCACGTCCTCGGCTTGGGGGCTCCTGGGCGGTGGGGTTTCGTGGTCTCGGCTCACGGATTCTCCTGAGGGCTGCTGCTACGAAGTCTTGGGCTTGGTCCAGCGCTGGAGTCTGGATGCTCTCATACCCGCGAGCCAGAAGCCGAAGCCTCTGTTAGGATGCCTTCAGGGGCGTGTCCTGCAACCCCAGAACCACACGACTCCCACCGAGAGGGACTGCCGGCATCAGCGCTCTGGCTCCCTGATCCAGACCGATTCGGAAGCACGATCCCCTCGAGCAAGATTCAATAGAACGGACCCCGTCGCCATGGCTACCTCCGCTGACCGCAGCTCTTCAAGAATTTCCAGCTCCTCCGCACCCTCCGGCCTTCCGCCCATCGCCCCGCCGGCGGACTCGGTGCAACGGGCTGACCTGCTCGCCGCCTTCCGGAGCGTGCGCGCCACCAGCCTGCGCCTCTGCGAGCCCCTGGCGCCGGAGGATTACCGCATCCAATCCATGCCCGACGTCAGCCCGCCGTGGTGGAACCTCGGTCATACCAGCTGGTTCTTCGCCCGCAACATCCTGCAGCCGGAAGGCCTCTACCAACCCGAGGACGAGCGGCTGGAGTACGTTCTCAACTCCTATTACCAGAGCCTCGGCCCGCGCCTGGAGCGCGCCCGGCGCGGCCTGGTCACCCGCCCCACCACCGACGAGGTGCTGCGCTTCCGCGCCACCGTCGATGGGCGCCTGGAGCGGCTTATCGAAGATTGCCCCGAGGATCGCCTGGCGGATCTGGCCTTCCTGGTCACCACCGGCATTCATCACGAGCAACAGCACCAAGAGCTGCTGACCACCGAGATCAAGCACATCCTGGGCACCAACGTCGGTCCCTTGCGAGAAGCCTACCTGGAGCCTTCCGCCGAGGCTCCCGCCGCCGGGGACGATCCCGGCCCGAGCAGCTTTTTGCCGGTGGAAGGGGGGCTGGTGGAGATCGGCAACCGTGAGGGCGGCTGGTGCTGGGACAACGAGATGCCGGTGCACCGGTCTTGGCTCGACGGCTACGCCCTCCTCGACCGGCTGGTGACCAACGGCGAATACCTGGAGTTTATCCAAGACGGCGGCTACGAAGACCCGCTGCTGTGGCTGTCCAACGGCTGGGCTCGCCGCCAGGAAGAAGGCTGGAGCCATCCCCTCTACTGGGAGCAGCGGGACGGTCGCTGGTGGCTGTGGACCCTCGGCGGTGTGCGCGAGGTAGACCCGGCGGAGCCGGTGTGCCACGTGAGCTTCTACGAGGCCGACGCATTCCTGCGCTGGCGCGGCCAGCAGGACGACGCCTGGCGCGGTGCCCGCCTGCCCACCGAGCAGGAGTGGGAGCACGGCGCCCGCACCCTCGGGTTCGATCCCGCCCAGGGGAACTTCCTCGACGACCACCGTCTCCATCCGGCTCCGGCCCGCGGCAGCGGCCTGCGGCAGGCCGCCGGCGACCTTTGGGAATGGACCTCGAGCCACTACGAGCCCTATCCCCGCTATCGCCCCTTCGAGGGCAGCCTGATGGAATACAACGGCAAGTTCATGGACAATCAGCGAGTCCTGCGGGGCGGTTCCTGTGGAACGCCGCGGGACCACATTCGGGTCTCCTACCGCAACTTCTGGCCCGCCGACACCCGTTTTCAGTGGACCGGCATTCGACCCGCGCGAGACCTTTAAGACCCCCAAACCCCCAAGACCCGCGCCACCGACGCCGGCCCCATGGAAGCTTGAACGAGCCCCGACCGGCAGCGATGAACGCGGAGATGTACCGCAGGAGCCAACCCATCATGACCACTTCATCTTCCTGGCCCGATAGCTGGCAAACCCTAGGATCCGTCGCTCCCGAGAGCCTCGCCGGTCCTCGTCTGCAACTGCACCGCGCCGCCCGCGTGGCCGCCGTCGTCGGCAAGACCCTCCTCGAGCCGGCACCCGACGACAGCCACAAAGCCTTCTCTTGGTTCCCGGGTATGCGCGCCATGGCCCAGCGGCCGGTGGAGGAGGCCAGCCAGCCCTTCCACACCGCCCTGCGGCCGGAAGACTTGGAGCTCATCATGCTCTCCGAGGACAACGTGCGGCTGGCGGAGCTACCCCTCTCCGGCCGCACCGTGGCCCAGATCTACCACTGGCTGGAGGAAGAGGTGGAAGGCCTGCTGGGACGTCCGCTGCCCAAGGAGCTCGCCACCCCCGGGGACATCGCCGGCGAGGCCATCAGCGATCAACACCGCTTCTCCCGCCAGCCGCCGGCGGCCTTCGCCGAGCTGGCACGCTACTTCGCCAACGCCCATCTCCTCCTCGAGCATCGGATGGCCGCCGAGGCCGGTGCCGGCCCCATTCTCGTCTGGCCCCATCACTTCGACCTCGCCAGCCTGATCACCGTCAGCGAAGCCGAAGGTGACCAGGAAGCGCAGACCATCGGCGTCGGCCTGATGCCCGGTGCGGGCACCGACGGCGAGCCCTACTTCTACGTCAACCTGTGGCCCCACGACGGCGTCGACACCTCCGCTCTACCGGAGCTCCCCGCTGGCGCCCAGTGGAATACCGAGGGATGGATCGGCGGCATGCTTCCGGCCAAGGCTCTGGTGGAGCTCTCCGACGCCGGCGAGCAGGCCCGCCGCGCCGGCGAATTCGTCAGCGCCGCCATCGCCGCCTGCCGCCAGCTGCTGGACGCCGCCGACGGCGCTTCATGACGGCGGATCTCACCACCGAAGAAAGCCCGGCGGAGCCCTCCTCCCTCGCCGGCTTCGAGCGCTACCGCCGGCTGGTCGACGACCCCCAAGCCTTCGTCGCCGCCCTGGAGCGGCCGCTGCCGGTGTGCATCTGGGCTCACCCCCGGCGCATCGCTCCGGAGGATTTGGCGGCCCGGCTGCGCCCCGCCGGTCTCGACGCCAAGCCCCTGCCCTGGTACCCCCAGGCGCTTCGGCTGCCGGCGGAGACCCAGCCCGGCAATCGCCTGGAGTACGTCACCGGCCTCTTCCACGTGCAAGAGGAGGTCTCACTGCTGCCGGTGACCCTCCTCGATCCCCAACCCGGCGAACGCATCCTCGACCTCTGCGCCGCCCCCGGCAACAAAACCGCCCAGATCGCCTTCCGGGTCGGCGACACCGGCTGCGTGGTGGCCAACGACCGCAACCTCGGCCGCATGAGCATCCTGCGCCGGGCCCTCGACCGGCTGGGGGTGACCAATTGCGTCACCACCGTTTACGACGGCGGCAATTTCTCCAACGAGGCCGGCGCTTTCGATCGGGTGCTGGCGGACGTCCCCTGCAGCTGCGAGGGCACCTCCCGCAAGAGCTCCCAGGAGTGGGACCCCCAACGCCGCAGCCGCCCCGGCTCGCTGTCGAGCGTGCAGTGGGCGCTGCTGCGCAAGGCGGTACAGCTGTGCAAAGTCGGCGGCCGCATCGTCTACTCCACCTGCACCTACGCACCGGAGGAGAACGAGCAGGTGGTGCAGCGGGCCTTGGAAGCCTTCCCCGGCTGTTTGGAGGTGCGGGAGGCGCGCATCGAGGGCTTCCGGTCCGCTCCCGGCCTCGTGGCCTGGCAGGACAAACGCTTCGATCCGAGCCTTGAAGGAGCGCTCCGCGCCTTCCCCCACCACAACGACACCGGCGGCTTTTTCGTCGCCGTGCTGGAGAAGGTCGCCGCCACCGGCCGCGACGCCCCCGCCCCGCCCCCGCCGCCGGAGCTGCGGGAAGAGGACACAAGCCGCCATTGGTTCGGGCACCTGGAAGAGCGCTACGGCGTCTCCCCAGAGCATTTCGCCAACCTGCGCCTCTTCCGCGCCAACAAGCGCTACCTGAACGCCGCCGCCACCGGCCTCCAGCCCCCGGCCCGACCGGAAAGCCACACCCTCGGGATGCCGTTCCTGCACACCGACATGGCCCAACCCAAGCTCACCACCGCCGGCGCCTTCTACCTGGCCCCCGCTGCCCGCCGCAACGTCGTCGACCTGGACCAGCCCCAAACTGACGCCTTCCTGCATCGGCAGAAGATCGACCTCACTGCGGATCAACAAGCAGAATTGGAGCCCGGCCACGTCCTGGTGCGCTACCGCGACACCGGCTCTCGGGCGGCACTGGGATCTCTGGCGGAGTTGTTGGTCGGTCTAGGAATCGGCAGCTACCGCCCCGACGAGGGCACCCTCCGCAGCCTCTTCCCCAAGGGCTGGGCCCTGGCTGAGGAGCGGTCGGCGTTTGACTGAGCAACGTTTGCTCACAGCCCCACGAGGGGTTGAAACCCCTCGCTACTCCATCTCGGCCCTGACGGGACGACTCCCCCACCCGGCCCAAGACAACCCCATCCAAGAGACCTGGGAACTCCGGCGTCTGGTAGACCGTGGGAACAAGGTCGAACGAGATGCAGTCTAGATCTGAGGGTAGGGGCAGGCCTTGTGTCTGCCCTCAGTCTTCACGGACCTTCGCCGCGGGCGACCACGAGGGTCGCCCCTACCGGCTGGATCCAGGTCGTTCTAGGCGCGAGACCGGTCCGAGCGTGGGGAGTAGCAGTCGGGGGAGGTATTTCCAGAACAACCTGTGCCAGGAGTCAGGCCGCGGGCCGCTCAGCGCCCGTAGCGGCGCTGGCGGTGGTGGAAGATGCGCAGGGCGCGGAGGAAATCGATGCGGCGGATGGCGGGCCAGCAGGTGTCGCAGAAGTAGTACTCGGAATAGGCACTCTGCCACAGCAGAAAGCCGCTGAGGCGCACCTCGCCACTGGTGCGCAGGATCAAATCCGGCTCCGGCAGCCCCGAAGTGTAGAGATAGGGCTCGAGCACCCGATCATCCAGCGTTTCCACCACGTCCGAAAGCTTCTTGCCGCTACGCTCCTCTGCCTCCAAATAGCGGCGGAAGGCGTCGGTGATCTCCTCGCGGCCGCCGTAGGCCATGGCGATGTTGAGGTGAAACTTGGTGTAATGCGCCGTCGCCGCCTCCACCGCCGCGATGGCCCGCTGCAGGCTCTCCGGCAGCAGCTCCAACTTGCCGATGTAGCGCACCCGCACCTGCCGCTGGTGCACCTCGTCGCTGTCCACCATCTCCCGGGTCTTCTCTTCAAAGAGCTCCAGCAGGCTCTCCACCTCGCTGGTGTCGCGGTAGAAATTGTCCAGCGAAAAGCTCCACACCGTCACCACCGGAATGCCCAGCTCGTAGCACCAGGAGAGCACGTCCATCAGCTTCTCCGCTCCCCGCTGGTGCCCAAAGGACGGGCTCAAATGCCCCGCCCGGCGCGCAAACCGCCGGTTGCCGTCCATGATCAACCCAATATGCTGCGGCAACGTCCACGCATGGGACTCCGCCGCCAGCCGTTTCTCGTACACCGCATAGAACGGCGCCTTGATCAAATCCTTGGCAAAGCGCCACAAATGACGAAGCCCGCGCTGGGGCAGGACGGACGGAACGGTGGCGGTGGTGGTCGCCGGAGTCGAGGTCGAAGTGGATTGCATGTTGCCCTTGGAAGGTCTGCCTGGATGAATTGGCGGGAGGCTCCAACCTTATTAGAAACCATCCGTCGCGGCCTGAGTGAGACCCCGAAACCGTGCCGCCAAGCCTACAACCCCGGTCGATTGGGGTCAAAGCGGCGGGCCGCGGTGCCCTGCGCCGGTTCGACGGGCGGCCCGCTCGCCGGCCTGGGGAGATTGGAACAGGGAATTGAGGCGGTTTTGGGGCGGGGGGAGGGCAAAGGTAGGAGTTCTCCCCCTGGGGGCGCCGGCTTCTAGCCGGCTTCGGAGCGAAGACCAGAAAGCGCTGGCTCCCACGTTCCAGCGTGGGAGCTCCCGGGAGACGCTCCAGCGTCGGGGGCGGGGGGTGAAGGTCAAGCAGCGTTTTCGTGGGCAGCGCCGCGAGGCATTGAAATACCTCGCTACTCCATCTCGGCCCTGCCGGGACGACACCCCCACCCACCCTGCCGGGCCACGAGCCTTCCCCCCTGGGGGCGCCGGCTTCCAGCCGGCTTCGGAGCGACGACGTCTGTGAGCTCCCCGCAGCGGCTACTCCTCGCCACCGTCCCAGCCCGTCATTCCCGCGAACGCGGGAATCCACGCGGTGGTGGGGAGTGAGGGCCGGCTATTTGCCACTCCGCATCAGCAACCGCCCCCCAGAGCGCCCCAGCAAGCACCCGTCTCCTCGGTTAGAATCCCCGCAGTTCATCAAAGGAGTGAGTGCATGACACGACCGATCCGCTGGCTCCACCTCTCGGATCTGCACTACGGGTGTCCGGGCAAGGAGCTTTGGGAACAAGTCGAAGGGGAATTCCTCACCGACCTCGATCAATGGTGCGAGCGCCTTGGCCCACCGGACCTGCTGCTCTTCACCGGTGACCTGGCCTACTCCGGCCAGGAGAAAGAATACGAGCAGGTCGACGCCTTTCTCGACGACGTGCTGGGGCACCTCCGGCGCTCCGGCGCCCCTGAGCCCATCCTCGTGGCCGTCCCGGGAAACCACGACATCACCCGGCCCGAGAAAGGCAGTGAAGCACGCAGCTACCATATTCTTCGCGCTCTCGATGGCACTACCGAATCCGCGGACGTTTCAGATCTCTACGAAGAGTTATGGAAGGATCAGGACGCCTCCTTCATCCACAAGCTCCTCCCCGCCTACTCCACCTGGTTCGAGCAGCGCATCCGCCCGCAGCTCGCTGCCAAAGCCAAGCATGCTCACTTCTCCCACTTCCCCAACGACTTCACCGCTGTCGTGGAACCGGATGGTTCCTTTCCCCTCACCCTCGTCGGCCTCAACTCCACCTGGCTGCAGTACACGGGGGGTGATTTTGACGGCAAACTGCTGATTCCCCTCGAGCAGTTCCGGGCCGCGCTCGTTCCGCAGAACGAGCGAAAGCCCTACAAAACTATTGAAGGAGACAACCAGGCTCTGCTCCTCCAACACCATCCGCCGGATTGGCTTTCTCTCCGAGCCCGCGACCTCTTCGACGAGTCCATCTACCAGCCCAGCTACTTCTCTGCGTGCCTCTTCGGTCATCTGCATTCCGCCAACGGCACCGATCACAAGGGTCTGGGAGGTAAAGGCCGGACCTATCTCCAATCCCCATCGCTGTGCGGTCTGGAGCGCTGGGGCAGCGGGCAAGAGAAGCGAGCCTTCGGGTACAGCTGGGGACAGATCGCCGAAGACGGCGAGATTCGGATCTGGCCCCGGTCCTACGACAAACGAGTCTTTGGCAACCGCAGCTTCGGCCCCGATCCCCAATTCGACGAAGACCCTGATCATCAGGGTCTGCTCCTGCGCCCCGGAACGGCAGCCGCACCCGGGACCGTTTCCCAGCGCAGTAGCCCGGACCTGCGCTCCTACCTCGCCCGCCTCATCGAGCGCACCGAGACTCTCGAGATCCGCGGTATTGCCGGCGAGGAAAACCAAACCGCCATCGCACCTCCCATCGAGAATCTCTACACGCCGCTGCGCGTCCGCGGCGGTTCCATGCTCGAGCCCCCCAGCCGTGATCCAAGCGGGCCGTCACCGGAGCAAGCCATCCGGTCTTCCGGTGCCCAGGCGCTGCAAGTCGTGCTCCGGCACCACCGGCGCGTGCTCATCCAGGGCGAGCCCGGCGCCGGCAAGACCACCTTCCTGCAGCTGATCGCCTGCATGCTCGCCCGCGACGCCGACCGCCGCCCCGGACCCAAAGGCGCCACCTGGAGCAAGTACCATCTCGGGCTCGAATTCGACTGTCCTCCGGTGCCGATCCTCCTGCGCCTCGCCGGGCTGATTCCGGTGCTGGGTGACGACGACGGAGCGGACGACCGCTCCCGACTGCTCGATCTGCTGCGGGCAGACTGGCAAGACCGGAAGATGCCCAGCACCTTCGGTACCAGGTCTTGGAAAAAGCTCCTGGAGGAAGGCCGCGCCTGGCTGCTCCTCGACGGGCTCGACGAGGTGGCCGACCAGAAACTCCGCCAGCGCCTTTTCTCCATCGTCCGGGACGCAGCGGAGCACTGGAAGTGCCCCATGATCCTGGCAAGTCGGCCGTTCCAGACCGAGCCCGTCCGCAAGCTCGGCTTCGAGGTCGCCACCGTCGAGCCCTTTGACGACGACCAGATCGAGGAGTTTCTGGCCTATTGGACGGCGGCGATCCACCGTCAGGATCCCCGGCGAGCCCGGGAAGGCCGGTCGGGGCGCTATCTCGAGCGGCTCCGACAGGCAATCTTCACCCGTCCCAAGGTCCGCGCCATCGCCCGCAACCCGGTGATGCTGACCTGTTTGTGCGTGGTCCACTGGAACAACAACGACCTCCCGGAGGTCCGTTCCCGAGTCTACAAAGGAGTGCTCCATTGGCTGCTCAAGGCACGGGAGCGGCTCCGCGAGGAAAATCTCGAGCTCAACCCGGACCAGGCCGAGCGGGCGCTGTCGGCGATCGCGCTACAGGCCATGGAGACGGCCTTGGGCAAGCAATCCGTTCTCGAGCTCGACTTCGCCGCGCAAGGAGCGCGGCCGGTTTTGGCACGGCAGTTTCCGGCTCTCGACGGCGAACGTCTCGACCAGCAGATCCGCCGATGGCTGCTCTTCGAGTGCGAGGGCAGCGGAGTGATCGAGGAGCTGGCCGGGCACCGCCTGCGCTTCTGGCATCTCACCTTCCAGGAGTACCTGGCGGCGTTGGAGCTGGCGCGGAGCGAGATGGATGTTTGGTGGCCGAAGCTCGAGAGCCGCTTCGACCAGGCTCAGTGGTGGGAAACCACCGAGCTCTTCGCTACCTGTCTCTACGACCTCAAGAAGCAGGAGGCAGTAGACCAGCTGCTCGAGCGCATCCTCGGCGCCGGCGGCAAGACTCCGGAGCTGGCGGAGGAAGCGCGCAGGGTGGGCATCCTCGGGCGCCTCCTGCCACCGCTCGAAACCTGCGGCTATCGGCCGGCGCCGGAGCTGCACAAGAGCTACGAGGGCGCCCTCACCCGCAGCCTCGAGATCTTCACTCGCGAGGGTGCGGCACGGGTTCCGGTGGAAAACCGCCGCGCCGCAGCCGAGGCGCTTGGCCGTGGCGGCGATCCGCGGCTCCACCCCAACGAAGACAACTTCCGCGCTGTCCCTGGCACCTCCATCGAGCTGGGGATTTATCCGGTGACGGTTCAAGAGTACCGCCGCTTCGTCGAAGACCGAGACTACGACAAGCGGGCTCTTTGGGGTGATGCCTGGGAAGTCCGCAAAGAGCAGGGATGGGAGACCCCAGGCTCCTGGGAGGAGCAGCTGGAGACCCCCAACCGGCCGGTGACCGAGGTCTCCTGGTGGGAAGCCACAGCCTATTGCCGCTGGCTTTCGAATCAGAGCCGTTGCACTATCCGGCTGCCCACGGAAGAAGAATGGCAAGCCGCTGCGACCCACCCCGGCGGCGGCGAGTATCCCTGGGGTGCCGCCGACCCGACCCCCGAGCTGGCGAATTTCGATCAGAGCGCCGGGGGCCACCCGACCCCGGTGGGGATCTATCCCGCCGGGGCCGGCGCCCACGGCCACCTCGATCTCGCCGGCAATGTCTGGGAGTGGTGCAGCGACGAGCTAGACAACGATCTCCGTCCCCTGCGGGGCGGCGCCTGGTGGGTCGTCGCCGGGTTCCTGCGGTCCGCAGTCCGCCGCAGGGTCGAGCCCGACCGCCGCTACGACGGCTTCGGGTTTCGGGTGTGCTGTCCTTCCCCGAGCACGGTGTCTGGGAACCTTGATTCTTGATCTGCCTTTCGGGGGGTCCAGGGGCACAGCCCGGGGATCCAATCCTTAGGCTACCCAGACGCCGCCAGCTGAAGCCAGCTTCGGATAGTCCTCCAGACCTATAGCTCGCCCCGCTGGAGCGGGGCCTCAGCTCATCCTCTCGCGGGACCGTAGAGGTTCCCACGGTGGACCGTGGGAACGAGAAGTGAGAAGCGAGCTCGCTCCTACGCTGTCGTAGGAGCAAACGGGAGACGCTCCAGCGTCGCGGGCTGGGGACCGACCGGACACGCCCAAGATCGCCTTTCTCAACTCTCTACCCGCCCCGCTGGAGCGGGGCTTCGGCCACAGCGCACAGAGCACCGTAGTGGGTGCTTACGCAGGAGCATCGGCACCAGACTTTCTTGGACATTGCAGAGATTTGGTGGGCTGGCGCCCACCCTACCGGAGGCGTTGAGCGAAGAATTTGTAGAGTGGGCGCCAGCCCACCATCAGCCGTCGAACTTTAGGAAGACGATCCGGCCTGCGAAGCTTGCTCGGAGGGCGCGCCTTCTTCCCCCTCCGCCCGCGGGCAGTCATACACCGCTTTCACCGTCCCGCCATCCTCCAACAACGATCCTGCCACGAACCACCGCAGCAGCTTCTTCGGCCGCACGCCGTGGCGGGGGACGGTTTCGGAGATGGGGCGACCGTTCATGTGGACGAATTGGAGCTCGAGGCGCTCGCAGGGGAGGTCGGCGGCGGGTTGTTGGCCGGGGGAAGACTTGGGGCCGCCGGGGAGGTCCGGGTGCGGAAGGTCGGGAGGGAAGCCGATGCGGCGGAGGACGGTTTGGGGACACATCTTCGCCGGCTGGGGTTCACCGGTGTTCGCAGTGGAGCCTTCGGTCGGCTCGTCCGGCGGGCAGGGTCGGCGGACGCGGGAGAAGCGGGCGTCGTAGGCGACGTCGCGAATCTCCTCGCCCTGGCCGTTGAGCACGAAGATCAGCACCAGAGACTCGGGAGAGCTGCCGGTGACCTCGACACGGCCCTCGGGGACGGGGCCTTCGGGGTCGGATTTCTTCTTCCCACGCTGGGCGGCCTCCGACGGGAGAGCGGTCGAGACCAGAAGCAGGATGCCGAACAACAAGCTCAAAGTTTTGTGGATCACGTTCACTAGAACCGATTCTCAGGGAACTTCATTCCCGAGGCGGGGGTCCAAAGAAGCAACGGCAAACCTCTCCCCCCGGAAGGAGGTCGCGATGAACGAGACGAACCCCACGACCCACCTGCCTACCCCGACGCGCAGAGCCGGTGGCCAAATCGCCGCTGCAGAGCCCCTCCCCTGCCCCGCCCGCTGGCAGCCCACGGAAGAACCGCGGCAGGGGCTGGTGATCTCCTGGACGCTGGCGATCGTGGTCCATGTCGCGCTCCTCTTCACCTCCTTCTCCATCCCCGCCACCGAGGCCACACCGCCGGAAGAACCACGGCCGGTGACGGTGCTGAGTAATATCAAATTCGAACCGCCCAAGCCGCCGCCAGTGACTCCGACACCGCCCCAGCCCCGACAGCGCGCCACCATCACGGTGCCCAGCTTCGAGGAGGTGACGATCCTCGAGCCGCCCCAGGAGCTACCGCCGCCGGATCTGGAGTTGCCCAGAGTGGACGAACCGGTGGTGATCCCCGCCGGCCCGCCGGAGCCGGAGGAGAGCGCCGAGCCCATGCGCCTGAGAGCTGGCGTGCTGCCGCCGGAGCCGCTGTCGCGGGTGGAGCCTCGCTACACCGAGACCGCCCGCCGGCTGCGCATCCAGGGGATGGTGATCCTGGAAGCGATCATCGACGCCGAGGGCCAGGTCACCGACGTGAAAGTGCTCCGCGGGCTCCCCGCCGGCCTCGACCGGCAGGCAGTGGAGGCGGTGCAGCAATGGCGTTACAAGCCGGCCGTCTTCCGCGACCGTCCAGTGCCGGTGATCATGACGGTGACGGTGCAGTTCGAGACCCACTGAAGGGCCTCGCCGACCAGTGGGTGCCAGGGGTGGTACCCACTTGTTGGTCCCTTCGTTTTCA
>JAXHTF010000159.1 GCA_034211275.1 Acidobacteriota bacterium | reverse complement strand
AGAGCAGATCGTCGCTGCCGGAGAACGCGGCGAGAACCAGCGCCCAGGCCGCCTGGGCGACCACCGCCTGAGTCAATCCGTGGGCGGTGGCGAGATCGTTGAGTGCCGCCGTCGACTCGGCGCTGAGGCTTCCCTGGAGATCGCCGTAGGCCTGTTCCGGCCTCACCTCGCCACCGGCCAGGGGTAGCCGGGTGGGACCGTCGAGATCCGCCAGGTGCTGACGCCAGAAGGCGCGCTCGCGTTCCGGATCCCTCTCCTGGAGCCAGTGGACGAAATCGCTGAACGGCCGCACCGGAGGCAGCGAATCCGCCGGGGCCCCCTTCCCCTGCCGGTAGTGGCTCAAAATCTCTCCGAACACCAGGGCCAGGGACCAGGCGTCGAGGAGGATGTGGTGATAGCTCAGCAGGCAGAGATATCCGTCGCCGCTCAGCCGGAGGATCCGCAACCGCAGGGCCGGCGGCTTGGAGAGGTCGAAGCCCCGGCGGCGATCCGCCGCCAGGAGCTTCTCGAAGCTCTCGCTCACCTCCTGCTCGGAGCGCTCGGACCAATCCTGTTGCTTGACCGGTAGGCGGCATTCCCGGAGCACCACCTGCAGAGGCTCCTCCCGCCGTTCCCAGGAGAACCCGGTGCGCAGGATCGGATGGCGGCCCATCACCGCCTCGACCGCACGGCGGAACGCCTCGGAACGAAACTCCGCTCCGGCGCGGAACCCCAGCTGCTCCACGTACACCCCGCTGCCGGGCTCCGCCACCGTGTGGTAGAGCATCCCCTCCTGCACCGGCGTCAGCGGATAGACCGCTTCGATGGGATCGGCGGTAGCCCCGTCGGGGTTCTTGGACATCTCGGGGGCCTTCGCCGTCTCGGGGGTCTTAGAAATCATCGTCGTCCTCATCACCAAAGGGATCCTCCGAGCCCGCCAGCTCCTGAGCCAGGTCGTCCAGCTCTTCGTCGTCGACCAACCGGGGCCGTGCTGCCCGGGGAGCGGCGGCGGCCTCCGCCTCGGCCCCCGGTGCCGGCGGCTCGGGACCCACCTCCCGCTCCAGCAGAGCCGCCAGGCGGTCCAGTGTGTTGGCGTCGAAGAGCTGGCGGGCGGAGAGCTCGACCCCCACCTGGCGCAGGCGGCCGAGGATGCGAATAGCGCGCACCGAATCTCCGCCCAGGGCGAAGAAGTTGTCGTGCACCCCCACCGTCTCGACCCCCAAGAACTCCATCCAGAGCTCGGCCAGATATTTCTGCCAGGGCGTCGAGGGGGGCTCGGAACCAGCGGCCCCGGCGTCTCCTGCCGCCCCGGGAACCGGCAGCGCCTTGCGATCGACCTTGCCGTTGGCGGAGAGCGGCAGGCGATCAAGAAGCAGAAAGGTCTCGGGCACCATGTAGGAGGGCAGAGCCGCGGCGAGGTGCTGCTTCAAGGCGCCGATCAAAGAATCGTTGCCATCACGGGTGCCGTAGCGGTCACCGCTACGCCGATCTCCCAGCTCGACGGTCACCGCGCCGCCGACGAAGCTGTGGACGAGAATCTCCTGCTCATCGAGCCCCAGCAGCCGGCGCACCGGCGCCTCGTCCTCCAGGCTGCCGATGGGGCACCAGCCCAGGCCTCCGAGGTAGGCCGCTTGCTCCATCAACAGCTGACCGAGGCGGCCGCAGGCGAGGGCCGCCCCCTCCGCCGGCGCCACCGCGAAGAGGGAGACGGCGGCGTCCTCGAAGGCGGCGCGATTGACCTCGGCGTGCATGGCGACGGGCAGGTCGGGAGCCACCGGCGACGAGGCGACGCGCTCGACCTCTCCGCCGGAGCCCACGCCGTAGACGCCCCCATGGAGCCCCGCCACCCGGCCGTCCCGGACCACCAGCAACCACCGGGCCGCCGTCCGCTGCGGCCGCGCTGCCCAGGTGCGGGCCAAGCAACGCTGCAGCACGGCGCCGTCGACAGGAGCGTCGAGGAAGACCCGATGGCTGCGGCGCACGCGATAGCGACGCCCCGGATCACCGCCCTCTCGATGCAAGGGCCACCAAGGGCGTCCCTCCAGATCGCGGCGCACGCCAGGGTCGGAGAGGCGGAAAGTGGTGATCTCGACGGCGTCCCGGAGCGCTCCCCCGGGGCGCGGCGGAAGCTCCGGATCCGGCTCCAGCGAAGCCCCGTCGCCGAGCTCCCAGGGGACCTCTCCGGACGCCTGCCCATCGGCCTCCGGCGGGCCGGCGGCGGCGATCTCCAGGCTGAGCAACGGCACCGGCTCGAGAATCCCCGCCGGTGCCAGCCGGCTCACCGCCTCGGAGCTCAAAGGTTCCACCTGCCGCAGGGCCAAACCATCGGCCTGGGCTCGGGCGTCGAGCACCTCGAGCAGATAGCCGGCCTCGAGCTGGAGGAAGAGGTCCGCCCACCGGGGATAGACCGGCGCGATAGCCTTGCAGTCCCCGACCAGATGGAGGGTGTAGCCCCGCCCCGGACCGCCGCCGGACTCCAGACTCACCAGGCCGTGGCGCCGGGGCTCGTAGTAATACAGCCCCGCTTCGAGCCCGGCCGCTGTTTCGTGATCGGGCTCGTTCTTGGGCTGGCTTCCCACCTCGAGATAGGCCTGGACCGGATACAGGCTGCCGGCGGAGGCATAGCTGCGCTTGCGGAAGGCACCGCCCAGATCCTTGGCCTCCAGGGCTCCGATCCAGGCGCCCAGGGCCGTCAGGGAGGGCCGGCGCGCTTCCTCCGGCCAGCCGGCGGCGAGCGCTCCGGTGTCGATGTCCTCGCCGTCCTCCCGGCGCACCGGCACCACCCAAGCCGCGAGGCTGCGGGGACCGCGGGCCTGCCCCAGGGCATCCACCACCGCCGCCCGAACCTCCGGATGATGCTCCAGGCGAACCTCGATCTCACCGAGCTCGATGCGATGCCCCTGGATCTTGACCTGGTGGTCCTCACGGCCCAGGAACTCGATCACCCCGCCGGGCAACCAGCGTCCCAGATCGCCGGTCCGATACAGCCGCTCGCCGGTGTGCGAGTGGACGACGAAGGAGGCGGCGGTCTGCTGGGGGTCCCGCCAGTAGCCCTGAGCCAATCCCGTGCCGCCGATGTAGAGCTGCCCCGGAACCCACTCCGGCCGTGGCTCCAGACGATGGTCCAGGACGTCGAAGGTCTGGTTGACCATGGCGCGGCCGTAGGGAATGCTCTTCCACTGCGGCGAGACCTCGTCCACCGGATAGAGGATCGACCAGATGGACGCCTCCGTGGCGCCACCGAGGCTGACCACCTGAGCCTCGGGCCACAGGGCCCGGATGCGCTCCGGCAGGGTCACCGGCAGCCAATCTCCGGACAGCAGCACCAGCCTCAGGGCGCCGGGCCCCGGGACTCCACGGCTTTCGAGATCCTCCACCAACATCTCCATCAGCGCCGGGACGGTATTCCACACGGTGACGCCGTGGCGCTCCATGAGCCCTGCCCAATGCGTTGGGTCGCGCTCCGATCCCGCCTCCGGCAGGACCACCGCACCGCCGACCGCCAGCAGACCGAAGAGGTCGTAGACGGAGAGATCGAAGCTCAGGGACGAGAGCCCGAGGACCCGGTCCCGGGGACCGACCCCGAAGCGGAGGTTGAGATCCTCCAGCGTGTTGAGCGCTCCCCGGTGATCGATCATCACTCCCTTGGGCTGTCCCGTGGAGCCGGAGGTGAAGATGACATAGGCGAGGTCCGCCGGATCCGCGAGGACCTCGGAGGGCTCCCAAGAACCCTTGAAACGCTCCGCCGACGCCACGCTCTCGCCGATCTCGTCCACCGCCCAGCTCGGCACCCGGGAGCCCGCGAGGATCGCCTCCAAAGCCTCGCGCCGCGCGCTCTGGATCAACGCCGCCGTCACCTCGCCGCGCTCGACCAGATGCCGGATGCGCTCCTCCGGCAAACCGGCGTCGATGGGCAGGTAGGTGGCACCGGCGCGCAGGATGGCGAGCACCGCCACCACCTGCTCCCAGCCTTTGTCCATGATCACCGCCACCTGCCTGCCGCGGCCGATGCCCCGCTCCCGCAGCACCGCGGCCACGACGGCGGAACGCCGGTCGAGCTCCCGATAACCGAGCTCGCGGTCGGCGGTGAGCACCGCCGGCTGGTCGCCGCGGGCTTCGATGCAGCCCTCGAAAGGCTGGTGCAGCAGGCCTCGAGGAATCGGTGCCGCCGTCTCGTTGGCCCGCTGCCGGCGGGCACGCTGGTCCTCCGGCAGACCGGGCCTCAGCGGCTCGTTCCAAGCCCGATCCTCGTGGACCAGGGCGTTCAGCAGCTCTCCGTAGGCCTCGAACATGTCGTCCAACAAGCCCTGGGGGAACAGCTGCTCCACCGCGTCCCAGTTGTAGTGCAGCGATCCGTTCTGCTCGTAGACCTGGTGATCGAGCCACACCTGGGGCGTCTGGGAAATGCTGAACACCGACTCGCCGAGGATCCCTTCGCCCGCCGGAGCGGCTTCGTCCCGCGGTCCCCGATCCACCAGCGAGCTGGTGAAGACCACCGGCATGGCGGCGGTCGCCATGCCCCGCTGACGGGCCAGCTCTCGCAGCACCCGCACGCCTCCGACCTGGCTGTGCTCCAGGTCCCGTCCCAGCTGCCGCTGCACCGCCCGGGCGCGGGCGGCGAAGGTCTCTCCGCTGGCACAATTCACCGACAGCAACGCCAGGGAGGTGAAATCCCCCACGATGTCGAAGACCTGCGGATGCAACGGCAGGGGGTTGAACAGGGTCAAGGTGAGGGTGAAGCGGGGATCCTTCGACCAGCGACCGAGGATCTCGCTGAAGGCGGCGATGAGCAGCCCCGACGAAGAGAGCCGAGCCTGAGCCGCCCGTTCCTTGAGGCGGCTCCAGGCGTCCCGGTCCAGCAGGGCGAACCGGCGCTCGAAGCGCGGTGCGTCGAGCTGCGAGGGATCCCGGGCCAGGGGTAGCTCCGGTGGGCTCTGCAGCTCCGGCAGCCGCTGGCGCCAATACTCCATCGAGCGATGGAAGAGATCGGATTGGGCCAGCTCCTCGTGGGTGACCACGTAGTCCCGAAAGGAGAGCTCCAGGGGCGGTGGATCCCAGGACGGGTCGGCGTAGAAGCGGCCCAGGTCGCGCATCAGGATCTGGTACCCGGTGAGATCCGCGACCATGATGTCGAAGCTGATGTGCAGGCGGACCCGCCCGTCCGGCAGGCGGCAGGCACGAATGTCGAAGAGGGGCCAGGTGGAAGCGTCGAGCACCTGGTGGGACATCTCCGCCCGCAGCTCCAACCGCTGCGCCTGGGCTTCCTCGTCGCTCCGCGACCGCAGGTCGTAGGAGCGCAGCCGATAGTCCGGAACCTCCCGCAGGATCTGCTGCCGGCCGTCGGAGCGCACCACCATGCGCAACATGTCATGGCGGGCGATGACCCGCCGGAGCGCCCCTTCGAAGCACTCCAGGTCGAGCTCCGGCACCTCGATCTCGTTGTAGCCGTGGGCAGCCACACCGCCCAGGTCGAAGAGGCGCTGGCGGCCCAACCAATAGGCTTCCTGCACCTCGGTGAGGGCGAAGGGCTGATGGCGGTCCTCCGCCGACGGCACGATGCGCGGCAACTCGGTCTTCTGCCGCCGCTGGTCCAGGCGCCGGGCCAGCAGCCGGAGCTTGGCCGGCGACAGGGCTGCGACGCGCGCTTGCTGATCAACCATGGAGATCTCCCGAGTTGGCTTCTTCTTCGGCGATCAAGGCGGCCACCTGCTCTTCGGACATCCCCTCCAGCTCCGCCAGGGCCGCCTCGACGTCGTCACCGGCGAAGGAATCCACCAGATGCTCGCTCACCGCCGCCACCAGCTCGGCGATGGTCGGATGGTCGAAGAGGGTCTCGACGGTGAGCTCCAGCTCCAAGATCTCGCCGAGCTGAGACACCAGCTGGATCGCCAGCAGCGAGTGACCACCGAGCTCGAAGAAGTTGTCGTGGATCCCGACCCGGTCGAGGGCCAGAGCCTGAGCGAAGACCTCCGCGCACGCCTCTTCGAGCTCGTTGCGCGGCGCTTCGAAGGGCACCGCCAGCTCCGGCCGGGCGTAGCGATTGCCCGCCGCCGACGACACCGAGACCTCCGCCGTCGGCTCCTCCGCGGCCTGCAACGGTCCTTTGGAGACCACCACGTGGGGCGCCGGCGGGGCGGCGAGGATGCGGTGCAACAAACGGGTCCCCTCTTCCGGAGACAGCCGGCGGGGATCCGCGGACGCCTGCCGAGCCTGCTGCCAGCGCTCCTCCAAAGTGCGAAGCTCCGCCGGCAGCACGTTCCGGCGGGGGGTTCCCGCCGCCTCCCCGGGCGGCTCCGAAGCCTCGCGCAGCTTGCGCAGGGAGTAGCCGCGGATCGCCACCACTTGGCGGCCTCGGGAATCCTTCAACCATCCGTCCAAGAGCAATCCCTGGTCATCCCGGCGGCGCAGGGTCAGGCGCACCTGGAGCCGGGCCGTCAGCGGGCCGAGGATCCGTACCGTCTCGTAGCCGAAGGGAAGGTGATCGCCCTCGCCGGCCAGCGCCAGGCCGCAGGCGGTGGCCACGTCCAGGAGCGCCGGATGGAGACCCCATCGCTCCACCTCGCCGGCGAAGGCCTCGGGCAGCTCCACCGTCGCCCGGACGGTCCCGTCCGCCACCTGCAGGCTGCCCCGGCAGCGCCAATGCTCGCCCCACTCCACCGCTCCGCCGCTGGCCACGCGGTCGACGAGCTCGTCCAGCTGCCAGACTTCTCCCCCGGGCTCCGCTCCCCCGGTCTCCGCCTCGGACTCTCCGTCCCCGTGTTCTGCAAGCTCGTCCGCAGATCCATCCGGGGACTCGTCCACAGGCCGCACGCCGCCGGCGGCGTGGAGCTCGGTGGCGGCCCCGGTGCCGCTGACCACGAAGAAGCGGCAGGGCTCGGTGTCAAAGGACAGAACCACCCGCAGCTCCCGTTCCTCGGCGGGGGAGAGCCGCAGGGGACGGGCGAAGACGACGTCGAAGAGCTCCACCGGCCCGGCGCCCTGGGCCTCCTCAAAGGCGGCCCGCACCAGCTCCAAAAAGGCGGTGCCGGGCAGCAGCGGATCGCCGCCGCTGCGGTGCTCCGCCAGCACCCAATGGCGCCGGGAGGAGATCCGCCCGGCGTAGATCGCTCCCTGCGCCAAAACCGCCCGGTCCTCCAGCAGAGGATGCTCGACGGACCCCAGATCCGCCGCCGCCGCCATCCCCACCTGCTTCCATCCCGGCCAGCCGATGGAGACCACGGGCCGGTCCGCCTGCCAGCGGCCCTGGGCGAAGGCGTCCAGGAATGCGTTGGCGGCGGCGTAGTCCAGCTGGCCGACGCCACCGGTCACCGCCAGGGTGGAGGAGAAGAGAGCGAGGAAGTCGAGGCGGCGGTCTCCCAGAGCTTGTTCCAGAGCCAAGGTGCCGTGGACCTTCGGTCTCAGCACCCGGGCGGCGTCCGCGCGGTCCCGCAGGGCCACCAGACCGCCGCCGGCGACGCCCGCGGCATGGATCACCCCATGAACGGCGCCGAAACGCCGTTCCGCGGCGTCGAAAGCCCGGGCCAGAGCCCGCCCATCGCCGACGTCCGCCGGCACCACCAACACCTCGGAGCCCGAGGCCTCGAGGCGACGGACCGCCTCCAGACGCCGTGACGTCTGGTCGAAGGAGCCGTGGGTCGCCAGCCAGCGGCGGCGCTCCTCGTCCTCGGGCAAGCCCTGGCGGCCGACCAGCACCAGCCGCGCCCGCACCGTCCGGGCGAGGTAGTCCGCCACGGCGAGGCCGAGGCCACCGAGGCCGCCGGTGATCAGGTACACCCCCTCGCTACGCAGCGGCGCCGTCCCCGGGTGCTCCGGCAGGGGCACGGTCTCGAAATCCCGCGTCCAGCGGCGACCGGCCCGCCAGGCGATGACCGGGCGGAGCGGATCCATCCCGTCAATCTCTGCCAGCAGTCTGGCCGCCAGGGCCGCATCGTCCCCAGCCCGTGCGTCGAGATCGACGCTGGAGCAGGTCAACCCTTCAAACTCCCGCGGCAGCACCAGCGGCGCCGCGAGGATCGGTGCCAGCAGAGGATCGCCCGCCTCTCCGGGAGCCACCGGCTGCATTCCGGCGGTGACCAGACACAGGCGCTGGACCTCCAGCGCGGGGGTCGCAGCGGCGGCCCGGGCGAAGGCCAGGAGGTTGTAGAAAGCGGCCCCGAGGGCGGGTTCCGGACTGGACCCTAGACCTCGCGAATCAGCGGAAGCTCCATCGAGGGGCGCCAGATAGAGCACCCGGATCGGCCCCGGCGCATCCGCCGGAGCGCCGCCGGTGACCACCTCGCCGAGCACCCGGCGCCAATCCTCCACGCTGTCGGCCTCGACGCTCAGCTCGCCGGCAGCCTCGGGCTCGCCTCCCGGGCGAACGACCCGGACCACGCGGCCCCGGCGACGGGCCTCCGCCGTCACCGCCGTAGCCAGGCCCCCCCGGTCGGCGACGATCAACAGGCGTTCTTCCCCATCCGCCTCCGGAAGCGGCGGTGCCGGCTTCCAGAACGCCGCCTGGGTCCACTCAAGCTCTTCCCGCAGCTGCTGGTTGGGCTGCTCCTTGCCGGTGAGGTCGCGGGCCCCCGCGCCGGGAGCGGCGACCCAGAAACGCCGGTCCTCGAAAGGGTAGGTGGGCAGCGCAACCCGCTGTCGCTCCTCGTGGCGGTAAAAGCCTTGCCAGTCGACCTCGGCCCCCTGGCTCCACAGCTCTCCGAGACCGCTCAGCAGCTGTTCGTGCTCGCCCCGCTTCCCTCCCGTCCGGCCCAGGGTGGTGACCACCGCCGGCGGAGCGTCTCCGGGGCTACGGCGACGGCGCACCAGGCTCGCCAGATCGCGCCCCGGTCCGACCTCCAGAAAGACGTGCTGGGGATCTTCCAGGAGCGTCTCCAAGGCATCCCCGAAACGCACGGTCCGGCGCAGCTGCTCGACCCAATACTCCGGGTCCGTCACCTGCTGGTCGGTCAACCAGGCGCCGGTGACGTTGGACAGCAGGCGGTGGCGGGGAGGATGCCGCGGCAGCGAGCGCACCAGCGAACGAAGCGGTCCGAGGATCGGGTCCATCACCGGCGAGTGGAAGGCCCGGTTCGACGCCAGCCGCTGACAGGCCACACCGCGACCGGCAAGCCGCTCCCGAAGCTCCTCGACGGCCGCCACCGGCCCCGAGACCACCACCATCCGCGGGCCGTTGACCGCCGCCACCGAGATCTCTTCGGGGAGCTCCGCGGCCAGCTCGTCCTCCTCCATGGAGACGCTGAGCATGGCCCCTTCCTCCAGCCCCTGGACCAGCCGGCCGCGCTCGACCACCAGCTTCAGGGCGTCCTCCAGATCGAAGACGCCGGCGACGCAGGCGGCGGTGATCTCTCCCAGGCTGTGCCCCAGCAGCACCTGAGGCTCGATGCCCCAGCTCGCCAACAGCTGCGCCAGCGAATATTCGACGGCGAAGAGCACCGGCTGGGCCCAACGAGTCTGAGCCAGCCGCTCCGCAGCCTCCTCCCGCCGATCGCCGTCCGCCAGCAACCAGGGCCGCAAGTCCTCCGCCATCAGGTCCTGGAGGATCTCCAAACAGCGGTCCAGGGAGCGCCGGAACTCCGGCTCGTGACGATAGACCTCAACCCCGGCCCCTGCCAGCGATCCGCCCTGACCGGGGAAGAGAAAGACCACCGGACGCTTCCTACGCTCCTCGAGACGCCGGGGCACCGGGCCGGGCCCCTCCCCCAGCAGCCGCCGCGCCAGCTGGTTCCGATCCTGCGCCACCAGGAAGCTGCGGTGGCGGAGCTTCCGCCGTCCCCGCGCCAGGGAGAAGGCGATGTCCGCCAGCGGCAGCTCATCCTCCGAGGTCTCTTCCAGCAGGCGGCCCAGCCGCTGGCTCGATTCTTCCAGCGCCTGCTCCCGGTGCGCGGACAGGACGAAGACCTGAGACGGCCGCGAAGGACCGGAGGACGGCCGCTGCGGAGCTTCCTCGAGAATCACGTGAGCGTTGGTGCCGCCGACGCCGAAAGAGCTGATCCCCGCCCGCCGCGGACCGTCCTCCCGCGGCCAGGGACGCAGGCTGTCGACCACGAAGAACGGCGAGCCGGCGAAGTCGATGTGGGGGTTGGGCTGGGCGAAATGCAAGGTCGGCGGCAGCTCGCCGTGGCGCAGGGCGAAGACGGCCTTGACCAGGCCGGCCATGCCGGCGGCGTTGCCCAGATGGCCGACATTGGTCTTCACCGAGCCGAGCCCGCAAAAGCCCGTACGGTCGGTCCCGCGGCGAAATGCGGTGGTCAGAGCCTCGACCTCGATGGGGTCGCCGATGGGCGTGCCGGTGCCGTGGGCCTCGACGTAGCCGATGCTCTCCGGCGACACCTCCGCGAGCTGCTGGGCGGCGCGGATGACCTGGGTCTGGCCTTCGACCCCCGGGGCGGTGAAGCCGACCTTGTAGCTGCCGTCGTTGTTCACCGCCGAGCCCTTGATCACCGCCAGGATGCGGTCGCCGGCCTCCAGGGCGTCGTCCAGCCGGGCCAGCACCACCACTCCCAACCCGCTGCCGAAGACGGTGCCCTCACCGGCGGCGTCGAAGGCCCGGCATTTGCCGTCGGGCGAGAAGATGCCCCCCGGCTGATGAAAGTAGCCCGCCTTCCTCGGCACCTGCACCGACACCCCGCCGGCCAGGGCCAGCCGGCAATCTCCGGCGAGCAGGGACTGACAGGCCAGATGCAAAGCCACCAAGGAAGAAGAGCAGGCGCTCTGGACCGAGATGCTCGGTCCGCTGAGCCCCAGCTTGTACGACACCCGGGTCGCCAGATAGTCCTTGTCGTTGCCCAGCTGCGGTTGCAGATCCCGCGCGGCGCCCTGGGCCATCCAGCTCTGGTAAATGGCGAGCAGATAGTTGTTGAGGGTGGCGCTGGCGAAAACCCCGACGGCGCCGGGAGCCTGCTCCGGGTCGTAGCCGGCGTCCTCCAGCGCCGCCCACGCCGCCTGCAGGAAGAGCCGGTGCTGGGGATCGATGACCTCCGCCTCGCGGGGGCTGTAGCCGAAGAGCTCGGCATCGAAGGCGTCGGCGTCCTCGATCATCCCGGCGGCCTTGACGTAGGAGGGGTCGGCGAGGGTCTCGGGGCGAATCCCCTCCGCCAGCAGCTCGTCGTCGGAGAAGCTGCGGATGGCTTCCTCACCGGCGCGCAGCAGCTGCCAGAACTCATCCAGATCCCGGGCGCCGGGAAACCGGCCGGACATGCCGATGACGGCGATCTCCAACCCGGTGTAGGAGTCCTCGGCGGCCGCGGGGGCCGAGGCCCTTTCCTGGGGCGTCTCGCTCAGTGGATCCATGACTCTCGCGTCCCTTCCTTGATCAAGCTCTTCATTCGTCGTCCTGGGCTCGGCGGCGGCGGCGGGCCAGGCGGTTGCGTCCCTCGGCCCGCCGCTGGCGGTCCGCTTCCTCCGCGCGCTCCGCCCGCTCCTGCTGCCGAGCCGAGGGCTCCGCGGCGGAGGCGCCGCTCAAGTGCTCCACCAGCGCCGCCACGGTGGTGTGCCGGAAAAGCTCCACCAGCGGTATCTCGCGACCCAGGAGGTCGCGCAGCCGGGCGTGCACCCGCACCAGATGAACCGAGTTGCCGCCGAGCTCGAAGAAGTTGTCGTAGATGCCCACCCGCTCGACCCCCAGCACCTCGGCGAGCACTCCCGCCACCTGCGTCTCGAGGGTGTTGCGGGGAGCCACGAAGTCCTCGCCACCGTGGGGCTTGGGCGCGGCGTCGATGCGCGGCAACGCCTTGCGGTCCACCTTGCCGTTGGCGGTGAGGGGCAGCCGATCGAGAATTCGCAAGGCGCTGGGCACCATGTAGGGGGGCAGCCGCTGAGCCAGGTGCTCGATGAGCTCCGGCGCCCAAACCTCCGAGGTCCGGTCCTCCGACGGCACCGCGCCGCCCACCAGGCTGTGCAGCACCTCGTCCCCCTCCTCCAGACCGAGGATCGGGGCCATCAGTTGCCGCTCGACGCTCCCGATGGGGCAGAATCCCAGCTCGTCGCCGACCCCCGCCACCATCGCCCTCTGGGCCGCCGCACCGGCGGCCAGCAGCCCTTCCTGCAGGCGGTCGCCGCCCGCGGAACGAGCGACCAGGAAGCAGGCGAAGGCCGCGGCCTCCAGGGCCGGCCGGTTGCCCGGGGCGTAGGCCTGGGGCGGTAGCTCCCGGGCGTCTCCCGTAGCCTCCAGAGCACCGGTGGAGGAGATCCGCCGATAGACGCCGCCGGCCAATCCCTCGACCCCGCCGGAACGAACCCAGACCACGACCTCGAAGAAAGGATCGGCGAGAGCTTCCAAAGCCAGCGCCAGAGCGGCCTTCGACACGGCTGCGCCAGAGGAGGTGCCAGAGGAGGCGCGGCGAAAAGTCCGGTGGGTGCGCCGATTCACCAACAGCTCGTCCGCCGGCAACGGCGCTTCCCAGCGGACGGCGGCAGCGGCATCGAGATCCCGGCGAATCCCCGGCTCCGAGAGCTTGAACTCGAGCTTGTCGAGCAGATCCGGCAGCTCCGTGCCGCCGCCGGCGGCGAGGGAAGCGATGCCCGAGAGGGTCGCAGAGGAGGTTTCCGCCGGTGCCCCGTCCCCTTCCGCGGAGGCGCTACCCAGCTCCAACACCACCAGCGGCTCGTCGCCGTCCTGGAGGCTGAAGACCGGGGCCAGCGTCGTCGCCGCCGGAACCTGGCGCCGGGCCATGGGCAGACCGCCGCCCTCCAGGAGATCGAGCATGTAGCCCGCCTCGAGCACCCGGAATTCCCGCGCCCAGGGCCCGTAGATGGGCTCGTTGGCCGCGGCGCGGCCCACCAACACCAAGGTCGCCGGCACCTCCCGCCAACCCTCCGGCGCCAAAGCTCCGGAGATGGGGATCAGCGCATTGAGCCGGGGGTGGTAGTAGTAGGCCCCCTCGGCAAAGCCGGTGATGTGGGAGTCGCCGATCCAAAGATAGGTCTGCACCGGATAGAGGCTGCCGGCGGAGCCGTAGAGATAGCGGGGCAGCGGGGCTTCCGCGTCGTCTCGTCCGGCCAACAAGCCGAGCAAGGCTTCCAGGGCCTTGCGGCTCGGGGTTTCGCTGGCGAGCCGGTGAGGGGATCCGGCCACGGCCGACGGCTGCTTCGAGAGCTTCCTGGGGGGCAGCTCGACCACCGTCCCCGGCACGGCTCGCGGCTCGTGCCCTGGCTCGTGAGCAGGGCCCTCCCCGGGGGCCGAGTCAGCCTCCTCAGCGGTCCACACCGCGTAAGCCACCAGCCGGCGTTCGAGGACCGCTTCGCCGGCCACCGCGACCACCGCCCGGGAGACCCTCGGATGCTCCTCGAGCACCGCCTCGATCTCTCCCAGCTCGATGCGGTGACCGCGAATCTTGACCTGATCGTCCTCGCGGCCGAGGAACTCGATGGTGCCGTCGGGTCGCCAGCGACCCAGGTCACCGGTGCGGTAGAGGCGCTCCCCCGTCCAAGGAGACTCGACGAAGCTCGCCGCGGTGCGCTCGGGATCCTGCCAATAGCCCAAAGCCAGGCCGATGCCGCCAATGTAGAGATCTCCCGGCACCCAATACGGCCGGGGCCGCAGGTTCTGGTCCAGCACGTGCATCGTCTGGTTGGCCATGGGCCGGCCGTAGGGGATGCTGCGCCAGGCCGGGTCGACCTCGCCGACGGGGTGATGGATGGACCAGATCGACGCTTCCGTGGCGCCCCCCATGCTGTGCACCGCCAGGGACGGCGCCAGGCCGCGGATGCGGGACGGCAGGTCCAGGGGAATCCAGTCTCCGGACAACCACGCCTGGCGCAGGCCCGATAGCGAGGAACCCGTTAAAGAGGAACCGGACAGCGAGGAACCGGAAAGGGGCTCCAAATACTCCACGAGCATCTGCAGGAGCGCCGGCACCGTGTTCCACAGGGTGACCCGGTGCTCGCCGAGCAGCTGCGCCCAGCGCCCCGGATCCCGCAGGGCACCGGGCTCCGGCAGCACCAGCGCGCCCCCCGCCGCCAGCACCCCGAAGATGTCGTAGACCGAGAGATCGAAGTGCAGGGCGGAGAGTCCGAGAACCCGGTCCTCGGCGGTGACGGAATACCGGCGATTGACGTCCAGAAGGGTGTTCACCGCCCCGCGGTGGTCGATCATCACGCCCTTCGGTTTGCCCGTCGATCCGGAGGTGAAGATGACGTAGGCGAGGTCGCCGGCTCGCACCGGATCCGCGAGCTGCGGGAGCTTCGTTCCGGTAGCGAGCCCCCCGGCAGCCTCCCCCGCCGGCGGCTCGTCCGCCACCGCCAGGATCTCCACGGCGCCGGAGAGCTCGCCCAAGGTCGTCGTCTCCGGGCGAGCGTCCTCCTCCGCGGCCAGCACCACCCGCACCCGGCCCTCCTGCACCAGCTGCTGCACCCGCTCCGGCGGCAACGGCAGCTCGATGGGCAGGTAGGCGGCACCGGCGCGCAGCACGCCGAGCACCGCGACCACCTGGCGCCAGCCCTTCTCCATCACCACCGCCACCAGCTCGCCGCGGCCCGCACCCCGACGCACCAGCTCGTGGGCCAAAGCAGCGCTCCGGCGGTCGAGCTCGCCGTAGCTCAAGCTCCGGTCCGCGGCGATCACCGCCACCGCCTCCGGCCGCTCTTCGGCGCGCATCTCGAACAGGCCGTGGAGCAGCTCGCCACGGGGATCCGCCGGCAGCAGGACCTCCTCGGTGGCGTTGATCTCACCGATGCGGCGCAGCTGTTCCGGCGGCGGCGGAGAGGGCTCGGCAGAGCTCCAGGCTGCGTCCTCCGACGCCAGACGCCGGAGCAGCTCTCCATAGCTTCGGAACATGTCGTCCAGCAGCCCCTGGGGGAAGAGCTCCTCCACCGCGTCCCAGATGTAATAGAGCGTGCCGCCGTGCTCCGAGACCTGATGGTCGAGCCAGACTTGGGGAGTCTGGCCGATGCTGTAGACCACCTCGAGATCGTCCAAGG
This sequence comes from Acidobacteriota bacterium, assembly GCA_034211275.1. Taxonomy (NCBI): domain Bacteria; kingdom Pseudomonadati; phylum Acidobacteriota; species Acidobacteriota bacterium. The sequence continues at coordinate 862 of JAXHTF010000159.1, read as the reverse complement.
GCCCCGCGGCGCGGTCTTCTCCCGCCTCTCCCCGCTGCTCTTCCAGGGCATCCAGCCCGAGGGTGCTGGTGAAGATCACCGGCATCGCCGCACCCCCCTGGCCGCCCCGGGACCGCGCCAGCTGGCGCAGAACCTCGACACCGCTCACGGTGCGATGGTCGAGGTCGTCCCACAGCCGTTCCTGGAGCGCTCGCGCCCGCGCCTCGAAGGTGTCCGCGGCGGAGTCCGCGGCGAGCAGGGTCAGGGAGGTGAAGTCGCCGACGATCTCGTGGATCTGGGGGTGGATCGACGGACGGTTGAACAGCGTCAGGTTGATGCACAGGGCCGGGTGCCGGGACCAGCTCCTCAACACCTCGGCGAAGGCGGCGAGGAGGAGCCCCGAGGAGGTCAGGCCGCGGCGCGCGCCGGAGCGCTTGACGCCCTCCCACAGCTCGCGGTCCAGGCGTCCCTGCCGGCGGACGAAGCTGGGCCGCTCCACCTCCCGCGGCGAGCGCGCCAGGGGCAGAGCGGGAGCCGGCGGCAGGGTGTCGAGACGGCCGCGCCAGTAATCCTGGTCGCGGCGGTAGAGCTCCGTCCCACGCAGGGCTTCCTGGGCCAGAACGCAATCCCGGAAGGAGAGCTCGAGAGATTCCAGGGAAGCCTGAGGCTCGGCGTAGAGCCGCGCAATCTCGCGGCCCAGGACGCGCCAGCTCCAGCCGTCGCCGATGAGCAGATCGAAGCTCAAGAACACCCGGGTCCGAGCGTCGTCCAGGTGGCAGGCCCGGATGTCGAAGAGCGGCCAGCGGTCCGCGGGCAGGATCTGGTGGGACATCTCCTGCCGCAGCTCCAGCAGCCGCTCCTGCTGGCGCTCCGCGGGCCAATC
>JAXHTF010000158.1 GCA_034211275.1 Acidobacteriota bacterium | reverse complement strand
AGACCGGCGGCCGAGGCCGATCCGTGGGCAGCTCCAGCACCTTGGGCAAAGGGTCAAAACGCTTTCGCCAATAGCGCATCTGGCTCTCCAGGAGCTCGCCTCGAAGCCGTTCCCGCTGCCACACCGCGTAGTCGGCGTATTGGATCGGCAACGTTGCCAGTCGAGCCGCCGTAGGCCCACCCCCCGCCTCCATCGCGCGGTACAGCTCCATCGTCTCCTGCACCAGCAGACCGAGGGACGCGCCGTCGGCGGCGATGTGGTGGACGGTGAGCAGGAGGCCGTGACACTGCGGTGCCAGCCCCAGCCGTACCAGCAGACAGCGCATCACCGGTCCCTTCTCCAGGTCGAAGGGGCGAGCCGCCTCCCGGTCCGCCAGACGCTGGAGCTCGGTTTCGGCGGCAGCGGCGGGCAAGAGCTGAAGATCCACTACCGTAAGCGCCTGCGGCACCTCCTCCAGGACTTCTTGCCTGGGACCCTGGGCGTCGCTTCGGTAGACCGTCCGCAGCACCTCGTGGCGGCGCCGGACTTGCTCCAACGCTGCTGCCAGCGGGGCCACCCGGAGCTCCCCCTCGAGCCTCAGGGCTACCGGTATGTTGTAAGTGGCGGCCTTCGGTGCCAGCCGGTGAAGGAACCACAGCCGCTCCTGGGCGAAGGAAAGGGACAGAGGGCGATGGCGGGAGGCTCGGGGGATGACCGGCGCCCCGTCGCGGGCCTCGCCAGCTAGGACTCTTGTCACCTCCCGGGCCAGACCGGCGATGGTCGGATCGTCGAACAACCGGCGCAGGGGAAGCTCCACTCCCCACCGTCCTTGGATACGGGCAGCCACCCGGGTGGTTTGGAGCGAATGACCGCCGAGAGAGAAGAAGGATTCCTCCACTCCGAGCTCGCTGGGATCCACTCCCAGCACTTGCGCCCAGATCTCCACCAGCTCGCTCTCCAGCGCGTCCCGCGGTCCAACCATCGCTCCGGCCGGTGATTCGGCTCCCGCCGCAACGCAGCGGCGGGCGAGCCCCGCGGGACCTTCAGGAGCCGCGAGGGCCTGCCGGTCCACCTTGCCACTGGGGGTCAGCGGCAGGGCATCGAGGCGGACGAAAGAGTCCGGCACCATATATTCCGGCAGCGACCGCCTCAGCAGCGCCCGCAGATCCCGGGGCTCCGCCGATCCTTGGAGGTAGGCCACCAGCAGGTGGCTGGCTCCCCGGTGCTGGAGCCGTACCACCGCCTCCTCCACCGCTGGATGGCGGCGCAGAGCGGCCTCGATCTCCCCCGGCTCGATGCGGTAGCCCCGGACCTTGACTTGATGATCCCAGCGCCCGAGGAATTGCAGCCGGCCATCGGCGAGATATCGGGCTCGGTCCCCCGTGCGGTAGAGGCGCCCCCCGGGACGGCTGGTGAAGGGGTCCGGGACGAAGCGCTCAGCGGTCAAGGCCGGACGTCCGGTGTAGCCGTGGGCGGGGGCCAAGCGTCCCAGCAGGAGCTCACCGTCGACGCCGATGGGCACCGGATCCAGGCGCCGTCCCCCCAACCGCACCGCCGCCGCTGCCACCGGCCGGCCGATGGACGGCAGCGTCGGCCAGCCCGCGGGCTCCGGGGACAGCGAGAGGGCGGTGACCACGTGGCTTTCCGACGGACCGTAGTGGTTGTGCAGTCGGCAGCACGGATGGCGGCGGAAGAAATCCCGCAAAGATTCGTCCACCTGCAGCTGCTCGCCGGCGGTGATCACATCCAGCAACGCCGGACAAATGAACCCGTCCGCCTCGGCGGCGGCGGACAGCTGCTGGAGCGCCACGAAGGGCAGAAAGAGACGCTCGACGCGATGCTCGCGCAGGTGGTGCAGCAGCGCCCGGGCGTCCCGGCGGGTCTCCTCGTCCACCAGCACCAGGGTCCCGCCGCCCCGGAAGGTGGAGAAAATCTCTTGGCAGTGGACGTCGAAGCTCACCGGCGCCAGCTGCAGCGTGCGCGCCGGTCCCGGGAGAGCCGACTCCTGCCATTCCATCAACGAAGCCAGCACCCGCTGGCCCAGCGCCACACCCTTAGGTCGGCCTGTGGACCCGGAAGTGAAGATGACGTAGCCGACCCCTTCTCGGGGCACGGAGCCCGCCGCCGGAGGCTTGGGGCTCGCCGCCTCCAGCTCGCCGCGGAGCTCCTCGAGGCGCAACAAGTCCAGCTCCCGGCGGCTGGCGAGGGGCTCCAGCGCCGCGCCGGAGGCTCCGCCGGTGATCACCTTTCGAAGCCCTGCATCGTCCACCATGGCGCCGAGACGCTCGGCGGGATAGGCCGCGTCCAGGGGCACATAGGCCGCTCCGCTCTTGAGCACGGCGAGAATCGCCACCACCAGCTCCGGGGAGCGCTCCAGGCAAAGGCCCACCAAGGCTCCCGGCACGACCCCCCGGCGGCGCAGGACCCGGGCCAGACGGTTGGCCTGAGCCTCCACCTGCCGATATGTAAGCTCGACGGTGCCGTGGAGCACCGCCGCGGTGTCTCCGTGGGCGGCGGCGGAATGTTCGAAGATCTGGTGCAGCCGCGGAAGCTCCGGTGCTTCGGAGGGCGCCTCGGTGGGCCCTCGGCTCCATTCCCTCAGCTGCTGGGCCTCCGCCGGCGACAGCAGCGGCAACTCCCCCAGCCGCCGTGCCGGATTCTCCACCCCCGCGGCCAATAGTGTCTCCAACTGCCCTACCAGCCGCAGCATGCGGGTGCCGTCAAAGAGGTCCTCGGCGTACTCCAGAGCTCCGCCCAGCGCCCCGTCCTCCTCCCCCAGGAAGAGCGTCAGGTCAAATTTCGTCGTACCGGTTTCGGCATCCGCCCGGGCGAGGGTCAGCTCCGGCAGCCGGAGCGCCGGCACCGGTGCGTTCTGCATGGCGAAGAGCACCTGAACCAGGGGCGGCCGGGAGGGCTCCCGTTCCGGCTGCAGCTCCTCCACCAGACGCTCGAAGGGGAGTTCCTGGTGCGACAGGGCGTCCACCAAGGTCTCGCGAGCCCGTGCGACGAGGTCTTCGAAGCGGGGATCGCCGCCGAGGTCCGTGGGCAAGACCAGGGTGTTGACGAACAATCCCACCAGCGGCTCCAGCTCGCTGCGGGTGCGCCCCGCCACCGGGGATCCCAGGAGAAAGCGCCGCTGACCCGAGAGTCGTCCCAGCAGGGCCTGGAACGCCGCCAGCAGAACCATCACTAGGGTCGCCTCGGAATGCTGGGCCAGCTCCTTTAGAGCGCTCGCCTCGAACCGCCGGAAGCGGAAGGAGAGGGATCGGCCCCGCGAGCTCAGGTGAACCGGCCGGGGCCGATCCGACGGCAATTCCAAGACCTGGGGAAATCCCGCCAGCTGCCGGCGCCAAAAGCCCAGCTCCCCCGCCAGCCGCTCCCCGGACAGGCGCTGGCGCTGCCACAGGGCGAAGTCGGCGTATTGGAGCGCTAGGGGCTCGAGGGGCGGCCTCTTCCCCTCGCAGTGACTCCGGTAGAGGATCCCGAGCTCTTGCACCAGAATCCCGAAGGACCACAGGTCGGCGACGATGTGGTGCATGTTGAGGATCAGCCGATGATCTTTCGCGGCCAACCGCAGCAGGCGAAAACGCACCACCGGCCCGGTCTGCAGATCGAAGGCCCGGGTGGCCTCCTGCGAGATCAACTCTTCTCCGGCCCGCCGGCGGTCCGCCGGCGTCAGGCCGGTCAAGTCCACGGCGGTGACGGGCTGCGCCGGACACAATTGCACCACCTGGTACGGTACGCCGTCCCGCTGGGGAAAGACCGTCCGCAACACCTCGTGACGCTGCAGAACCATCCGCAGGGAGGCGGCGAGCAGCTCGGGGCGCAGGCGTCCCCGGAGGCGGATGACGTCCGGCAGGTTGTAGACGGCGGTCCCCGGCTGCCAACGGTCGAGAAACCACAGGCGTTCCTGGGCGAAGGAGAGCCGCACCGGCCCGGTCTCCGTCCGCCGCGGAATGGTGCTGGCGGCCCGATCCCCGCCGCGGCCCTTGAGCCGCTGCGCCAGCAGCTTGCGGCGCTTCTCCGACAGGGTGGCGCCGCGCCCGGATCGCGAACTCATGGGCGCCACCCCGAGGCGAGGATTGGGAACCGGAGCCTCATTCGTAACGCAGCACCTGGTTGGGGTCGATGCTCAGTACCCGCCGCGCCGGCACGTAGGTGGCCACCAGACCGACCACCAGGAAGAGCACGATCACCGTCCCGAAGGTCAGAGGATCGAAGGACTCGACGCCGTAGAGCACACTGGAGAGCAGGCGGGTGACCAGCACCGCCCCCACCATGCCCAACAGCAAGCCGCCGGCCAGCAGCGACAGGCCGAAGGTCATCACCATTCGCAGGACGCTGCCCCGGCGGGCCCCCAAGGCCATGCGGACGCCGATCTCCTGACGCCGCTGGACCACGATGTAGGAGAGGATGCCGTAGAGCCCGAGGAGAGCAAAGATCAGGGCCAGGGCGGTGTACATGCCCACCACCACCGCGTTCAGCCGCTGGCTCGACTCCTGATCGCTGAAGCGCTGGCGCAGGGTGACGATATCGAAGACCGGGGTCAGCGGATCCAGCGCCTGCAGCTCCTCGCGCACCATGGGAGTGACCACCTCCGGATCCATGGCGGTGCGCACCATCAACGTCGTGCTGGGCATGGGCAGCTGCTGGTGACTGAAGATCAGCTGGTGGTGGTCGTCGTCGAAGCGCCCCTGGAAACGGGCGTTACCGGTGACGCCGACCACGGTGTAGAGCGGCTCGTCGGGACGGCCCACCCGCCGGAGCTGCTTGTCCAGGGCATCGCCGTCGGGCCATAGAATCTGCGCCAGGGATTCAGTGATCATCACCACCCGAGGGGTCTCGGCGGTATCCGCTTTGTTGAAGGTACGGCCGCGCAGCAGCGGCAGCTCCATCACCTCTAGCGCTCCGTGGCTGATGACGTGGGCGTTAACCCGCACCGAGGCGTCCTCCTCCCCCGCCGACGACGGCTGCACGTCCATGAAACGGGTGCTGATACCAGGCACGTTGGGCCCCCAGAAGGCGACCCCTTCGATGCCCGGCAGCGCTTCCAGCCGATCGATCAGCTCACGCTCCGTGAGCAGGAGGTTGGAGGGATCCTGATAGCGCTCCGATTCGAACAGGATCTTCAGGGTCAGCATGTCGTCGGGATTGAAGCCCACGTCCGCCGAGCGCAGCTCCATGAAGCTGCGCAGCAGCAGTCCCGCCACCACCAGCAGCATGACCACCACCGAGACCTGGAACACCAGAAGCCCGTTGCGGGCGCGCCCCGAGTGGGTGCGGCCGCCCTCTTTGGCTCGGATCTGAGCGAGCGTGCCGCGAGCCTCCATGCGCAACACGCTGAGCGCCGGCGGCAGAGCGAAGAGAATACCGGTGAGCACGCTGGCGGCCACCGAGATCCACAGCACCGTCCCATCCAGGCTGACCTCGGCCATCGCTGGCAGATCCACCACGCTGGCCATCACTCGGGTGCCGACCACCGCCAGCAAGATGCCCAGCACCCCGCCGATGAGCGCCAGCATCAGCCCCTCCAGGAGAACGTTGGCGAAGAGGCGGCCCCGTCCGGCCCCCAGGGCGAGGTGTAGGTAGAGCTCCTTGCGCCGCTCCGCTTGCCGGGCCAGCAGCAGACTGGCGATATTGGCGCAGCCGAGGAGCAGGATCAAGGCCGCACCGGCGAGCAGAATGCGCATGCTGTCGGTGAGATTCTCGAAGATGAACTCACGCAGCGGCAACAGACGCGCGGTGTAGTCTTTGTTGCTGTCCGGGAAGTCTTGAGCCATCTGCGCCGCGATGGCCTTGACCTCCTCCTCTCCCTGCTCCAGGGTCACCCCGGGGGCCAGGCGGGCGAGACCGAACCAATAACGCAGCTCATTGCCCTCGTAGATCCCGGTGCCCTCCGGAAAGCTCTCCCCCGCCTGGGTGGCGGGCATCCACACATCCACCTCCCAAAGCTCTTCTCCAAAGTCTACGTAGCCCTCCGGCAAAACGCCGAGGACGGTGTACGGCTGGTCGTTGAACTGCAGGGTACGGCCGAGAATCTCCGGATCCTGCCCATAGCGCCGGGTCCACAGCTCGTAGCTCAGCAGGACCCGGGCGGCGCTGCCCGGGGCCCCGTCCTCGTCGGCGGAAAACAAACGGCCCAGCGCCGGCTCGATGCCCAGAAGCTTGAAATACTCCGAGGTCACATAGTTCACCCCCACCCGCTCGACGCCGTCGTCGCCGCCGAGGATGCGGTCCCGCCAGTTGAGCACCGGGACGAGGGCGTCGAAACGGGTCAACCGCTCTCGCCATTCCTGGATCTCGGCCCAGGAGAAGTCGTTGTCCTGGTCTTCGGGAATGTAAATCTGAGAGATGAGGACCAGGCGATCCCCTTCGTCGTAAGGCAAATCCTGGAACAGCACCGCCTTGGCGACGCTGAACACCGAGGCGTTACCGCCGATGCACAATGCCATGATCAACAGAATCAGGACAGTGAGTCCCGGACGGTGAGTCAGGGAACGTAGGGTCTGACGCAATCTCTGCTTCATCCTCTCCTCCGGTTCAACGCATCAAGCAACCACCGGACCGGGCGTCAACGCCTCAAGCGTCGGCGTAACAACTCCCGACGCCGATCCGACAGCTGGGATTTCTTCTGATCTCGGTGCTCCCGAACCTCTTCCAGACGACGCCGGGAGCCCTCTTCATCGGCCGTCTTCACCATCTCTGACTCGACTGCTGTCCCCGCGGCCACCTCGTCGGCGGCGGAGCCGAGGCTCAGGGAGCCGTCGCTGCGCTCGCGCTGGGAACGCATCTCCGGGGACAGCGGTGGCAGTTTCCGCAGGGTTCGCCGGGAGTCTTTGGCCGCCGAACCCAGAACTTCCAACAAGTCCTTTAGCACTATCTCCACATCCAGACCATCGAATCGTCCGGAATCGAAGGCCAGAATCACCTCCAGGCCTCGCGGCCGGGGAATCAGCGTCCAGGTAAAGTCGTAGGCTGCGGTCTTGCCGTCCCCCTCGAAGGGCAGCTCCCGAACCTCCAGGTCCGGCAGGGCGAGGGCGGGCAGCGGCACATCCTCGTAGATCACCAGCATCTGGAACGGCTCGGAAGCCCGGTTGCCGGCGAGGGCCGGCCGCAGGCCCTGAAGAACACCCTCGTAGGGCACCTCCTGGTCGGCGAAGGCCCAAGAGCTCGCCTTTTGCACCGCTTCCAGAGCGGCGCCGAAACTCATCTCCGGCCTCAGCCGCACCGCCAGGGGCAGGACGTTGACGAAGAAGCCCACCACCGCTTCCAGCTCCGGCCGCGAGCGGCCGCCGAAGAGGCTACCGACGGTCACCCACGAGCGGCCGGTGTACCGATGCACCAGCACCTGGATCGCCGCCAGGAGGGTCATGAAGAGGGTCGCCTGGTGCCTCCCCGCCAGGGAGTGAAGATCCCGGAGGATGTCGCCCCGGAGCCTTGCGCTCCGGCTTTCCTGCAACCCCCGCGCCCCGGCTCCGGCGGCTCCCGGAGATCGCCGGCGCGGCGGGGAAACCCAGGCCGGCGGCATGGCCGGAAGCAGCCGATGATGCCACTGCGCGAGGCGCTGCGCCATGGCTTCGGATCCCTGGCGATGCCGCTGCCAGACGGCGAAATCGGCGTATTGCACCGTCGGCGCCGGCAGCTGTGGTGGCAGGCCTTGCCGGCGCGAGCGGTAGAGCTCGCAGATCTCCCGCACCAGCACTGCCACCGACCAGGCATCGCCGGCGATGTGGTGGAAGCCGAAGCCGTAGACGTGATCCTCGGTGGAGCGCCGCAGCAGCAAGTGTCGGACCAGAACCCCTCCGTCGAGCACGAAGGGAAGGGCTTCCAGGCGCGCCAGCAGCCGCTGGGTCTCCGCTTCCCGGCCGGCGGCGCCGAGGCCGCCGAGGTCCACCACCGGCAGCGGCCACGGCGCCGGCGCATCGATCCTCTGGGCCGGGGGCTCGGTGCCGGTGAGGCGAGTGCGCAAGGCCTCGTGGCGCGCCCGCAGCCGATCCAGGGTCCAGTCCAGGGTCGCGGCGTCCAGCCGCCCCGCCATGGCGACCGCGAAGGCGACATTGAAGGCGGTGCTGCCGGGCTCCATTTGAGCCCACAGCCACATTCGCTCCTGGGCCGAGGACAGGGGCAGGGGGCGGTCCCGGGGCACTTTCTCCAGCGCCGGCTCGGCGACCTCCGCGCCGCGCAACTCTTCGATGCGGGCCGCCAGCGCCGCCGGCGTCGGAGCCGCGAAGAGCATTGCCGGCGAAAGCTCCAGCTGCAGATGATCCCGCAGCCGGGCCATCAGCCGTCCCGCCAGCAGCGACTGGCCGCCGAGGGCGAAGAAATCGTCCTGCACTCCCACCCGAGGCACGCTCAGCAGCTCGCTCCAGATCTCGGTGATCTGCCGTTCCAGACCGCTCCGTGGCACCGCGTAGGGCCGCCCTCCTCCCAAGCCGCGAACCCGGGGCAGGGCGTCCCGATCAACCTTGCCGTTGAGGGTCAGGGGCAGGCCGTCGACCACCGTCACCGCCCGGGGCACCATGTATTCCGGAAGCGTCTCTTCCAGCTTCCGGCGTAGCTCCTGCCCCCAGGTCAGGTCTCGGGCCGCGACGGTGGGATCGTTGGCCCAGGCGGTGTCGGTCCGAGGCGCCGGCGGGGCCGCAGGCTGGGGCTTCGGCGGCCGGGGAACGCCGGCGGGCACGAAGAGAGCATCGAAGCGCCCTTCCTCGGAGGCGCCCGGCCCCTCGCCGGAGTAGGGCCCACCGGTGTGGGCCTCGGCAGACCGGCTCTCTTCGGACCAGGACAGAAACGCCTGCCATTCCGCCGCCACCGCCCGCTCCCAGACCTCCTCCGGATCCCAGGCGGCCCGCTCCCGGCAGCGCTCCCCGACGCTGTGGCGCAGCTCCTCCAAAGGCCTGCGGGGCTCGCTGCCGCGCAACATCTCCACCGCCGTCACCGCCCTGGAAACGCGTCCGTTGGCGATGCCCGAGAGCTTCCATACCTGCCCCGGGCGGCCCTCCAGCAAGCCGCCCAGATCCTCCTCCCGGAGATCCTCCCGCCAGGGGGTCACGGCAATGGCCGGAGGGGCTGGATTCCCGATCCGCCGGTCCTCACCCCCGCCGAGAACGACGTCGTATCGGAAGCCGGTCATCTCGTTGCGGCAACGCCCCCGGCGCAGCTCAATGTACGGCGCGCCGTAGCCTTCCCGGGCCGCCAGGTGCCGAAAGTAGGCGGGATGGAAGCACAGCTCCTCCTCGGAGCGCACCCGCAGACGAACCTCTTGGCGCAGCCGCGCCGCGGACATCGCCGGGTCCCCCCGCTGCAGCAGCACGTCGGTGATGAATGGCTCGAGCAAGGGCAGGCTGCGCAGATCTCCGAGGAACCAGCTGCCGCCCGGCGTCAGGAAGGGCCGCAGGCTGCGCAGCACGGACTCCAGATACTCGATGCCCGGGAAGTACTGGGCCACGGAATTGAGGACGACGAGATCGAAGCGGTCGTCGGGCTGGAGCTTCTCCGCCAGCTCCGCCGCAGCGGACTGCAGGATCTCTACGGCCGGGAAGGACCCGCCGCCGAAGCGCCGGCGCAGGATAGCCACCGCCCGGGGCGAGGCATCCGTGGCCACGTAGCGCAGGCCGTGGGGCGCGTGCCGTTGCACCAGCCTTTCCACCAAGAGCCCCACGCCGCTGCCGATCTCGAGGATCCGCCGGGCGCCGAGACCGCGGATCCGTTCGACGGTGGTGCTCACCCACTCTTCCATCTCCGGAGCCGCGATGGTCTCGCCGGTGTAACTGTCCTTCCATCCGCGGATGTCCAGCGCTTCGTCACCGTCCTCGGGCTCGCCGTCGTAGGCCAGATCCCAGATCTCCCGCCAGTGGCCGGTACGCTCGGCGGCCAGGGAATCTTCGGAGGCCGGTTCCGGCCCCCCGTTCCGGGCGGGCACGACGTAGGCCGCCAGGCGCCGCTCCGCGTCTTCTCTGGCAGCCTCTCCACTCTGCACCGTCACCACCGCTTCCGCCACCCCCGGCAGAGAACGGAGGGCGACCTCGATCTCTCCCAGCTCGATGCGAAAGCCTTGCACCTTGACCTGGTGATCCCGGCGGCCGAGGAAGAGCAGCCGGCCGTCCCCCAGCGAGCGCGCCCGATCTCCGGTGCGATATAGCCGTTGTCCCGGGCGCGCAGCCCAGGGATGGGGGACGAAGCGCTCGGCGGTGAGTCCTGGGCGGTCCAGGTAGCCCCGCGCCAGACCGTCGCCACCGATGAGCAAATCCCCTTCCTGCTCCGGGGGCTGCCACTCTCCCCGGCCGTTCACCACCAGGAGCTCGGTACGGTCGATAGGATCCCCGATGGACACCGGCCCGCTCTCCTCCCGGACCCGTGCCACCGACGACCAGATGGTGGTCTCCGTGGGACCGTAGACATTCCATAGATCCCTGCCCAGGGGCAGCAAACGCTGCGCCAGATCCCGCGGTAGGGCCTCCCCGCCGCACACCATGCGCAGCGCCCGCCGGCCGCTCCACCCGGCGTCCAGGAGCAGCTTCCAGGTCGCCGGCGTGGCCTGCAGGACGGAGGCCTGAGCCGCGTCCAGAAGCCGCGCCAAGCGGGCTCCGTCGGAGGCTACGGAGCGCGGTGCGATGACCACCGTGGCGCCGCGGACGAGGGGCAGGAAAAGCTCCAATCCGGCGATGTCGAAGGAGATGGTGGTGACCGCCACCAGCACGTCCTGCGGCTCCAGTCCCGGCCGCTGCGCCATGGAGCGGAGAAAGTTGACCAGCGCCCGGTGCTCCACCTGCACGCCCTTGGGCTGGCCGGTGGAGCCGGAGGTAAAGATGACGTAGGCGAGACACCCCGCCTCGGGGTCCGGTAGAGGATCCCCTCCCCCGTCGCCGAGATCCGACGAAGCTGCCGGCGCCGGATCGAGAATCGGCAGCTCTGGGGCCACGGTGAAGGGCAGAGCCCGCCGCGAGAACACGGCCTTCACGCCGCCGGCCTCGACCATCCCCTGGAGCCGGCGGGCGGGGAATTGCGGATCCAGCGGAATGTAGGCCGCGCCGGCCCGCCATACCGCCAGCAGGGCGGCGACCATTTCCGGTCCCCGCTCCAGGTGCACCGCCACCCGATCCTCCACCCTCACCCCGGCGGCCCGGAGCCGGTGGGCGAGGATCTCCGACCAACGGTGGAGCTCGCCGTAGGAAACCGCCTCACCCTGGAAGCGCAGGCATGGGGCTTCGGGGGCCTCGCGGGCTCGCCGCGCGAAGAGCTCCGGCGTGGTGGCGGCGTCGAGGGATGGCTCGGGGCGCGGGGGCTCCACCGGAACGGCGTCCTGAGGAGCCGTTTCCCGGAGATCCGTTTCTTGGAGATCCCTGTCCCGGAGACCTGGGCCCCCGAGATCCGTTTTCTGGACATCCGGCCCGCTCATCCGGACCGCTCCGGCAGGGACTCCACCAGATCTTCCGTCGGGGCGGGCGCCAGCGGCGCTGGCTCGTCCTCCTCGAGGAGCGAATCCACTTCTTCGTCGCTCAGGCTCTCGATCTGCTCGATAATCCGGTCCTCCACCACCCCGGCCAGCTCGGCGACGGTGGGCGCCTCGAAGAGCCTGCGCAACTCGAGGTCGATGGCGAAAGTCTCCCGGATGCGGGAAAGAGCCTGGGTAGCCAGCAGGGAGTGGCCCCCGAGGTCGAAGAAGTCGTCGAAGACACCCACCCGTTGGATTCCGATGAGGCCGGCGAAGATCTCCGCCAATGCCTCCTCGGTCTCGTCCCGAGGAGCGGTGTACGGGCGGTCTCCGGCCTGGCCTTCGGCGCTCACCCGGGGCAGAGCCCGGCGGTTCACCTTGCCGTTGGGGGTCAGCGGCAACTCCTCCAGCACCGTCCAGGCGGTGGGCACGGCGTATGTCGGCAACCGCTCCTGCAAAAAGCCCCGGAGCTCCTCCACCGGTACCTCCCCCACGTCTCCGTAGAGCACGTAGGCCACCAGCTGCAGGGCGCCGGAAGTTTCCTTCTGAGCTGCTACCACCGCAGCTTCGAGGGCCGGGTGACGCTGCAGCTGGGCCTCCACCTCCCCCAACTCCAGCCGGTGACCGCGGATCTTGACCTGATGATCCACCCGCCCGAGGAAGCTCAGCCGGCCGTCCGGCAGGTGGCGGACCAGGTCGCCGGTGCGGTAGAGACGGCCGGCGGCGGCACCGGAGAAAGCGTCCGGCACGAAGACCTCCGCGGTGCGCTGGGGATCGTGCAGATAGCCGCCGCCGACTCCCTGCCCGCCCACCCACAGCTCTCCCACCACCCCCGGCGGAACGGGCCGGAACAGACGGTCCACCACGTAGAGCTGGGTATTGAGCACCGGGCGCCCGATGGAGATGGTCTTGACCACCGCGCCCTCGCCCGCCGGCACCGGGTAGTGGCTGACGTCGTCGGAGCATTCGGTGGGGCCATAGGCGTTGAGCAGGCGGATGGCGGGATAGGCCTCATACCAACGGGAGCACAGCTCCGGCGGCAACGCCTCGCCCGTGGGCACCAGCCAGCGCAGCGCCCGCAGCTCCGGGCGCTCGGCGCGACGGCCCAGCTCGTCGAGCAGCAGGCGCATCAGAGAGGGAACGGTCTCCAGGATGGTGACGTCGTCGGCGTCCACCCGCTGCACCAGCACCGCGGGATCGTGGGCTACCTCGTCGGGGTAGATCTCCACCCGTCCTCCCACCATCAGCGCCGCCAGCATCTGCCAGACGGAAATGTCGAAACACTGGGAGGCGGTTTGCGCCACCACGTCGTCCCCGGTCAGGCCGAGGTCACGGATCTTGGCGTGAAGGTGGTTGACCATCCCCCGTTGAGTGACCATCGCGCCCTTGGGGCGGCCAGTGGACCCGGAAGTGTAGATGACATAGGCCAGGTGCTCCGCTCCCCCCGCCGGCGCCGCACCGCCTCGCGGGGTCTCGGCGGCCTCGGCGGTGTCGAGGAGCTCCTCCAGCTTCACGGCCCGGGGAGCCGGATCCAGGATCTCGCCAGCTTCCTGCAGCAGCGGCAGCAGCTCGGCGGCGCACACCACCGTGGTGCATCCGCTCTCCTCCAACACCTGCGCCAGCCGCGGCGCCGGATGGCGGGGGTCCAGCGGCAGGTAGACGGCACCGGTGTGCAGCACCGCCAGCACCGCCGTCAGCAGCTCCAGGCTCCTCTCCGCCAACAGCGGCAACACCGTCCCCGGCCCGACGCCGCGCCCCTCCAGCCGGCGGGCCAACACAGAGGATCGCTGGAAGAGCTCGGCGTAGGTCAGGGAGCGGTCCCCGACGGCGGCGGCGCGCCGCTGTGGCCAGCGCTCCGCGGCGCTGCGGAAGAGTTGCGGGAACGGCCGGTCCAACGGCACCGCTGCGGCGCTGTCGTTCCACTCCCGCAGCACCTGGTGGCGCTCGCTCTGCGCCAGCAGCGGCAGGTTCCCGACGGCGCCCTCGGGGGCCGAAGCGAAACCTTCCAGCAGGGTTCGGAAGTGGCCCAGGAAGCGCATCATGAAGGCGGGATCGAAGAGCTCGAGGCTGAAGTGGGCGGCTCCTTCGATGACGTCACCGGCCTCGGTGAGCTCGAGGAAGAGCTCGAAGCGGGTGGTGCCGCTGTCGATGTCCAGCCGCTCCAGCACCAAGCCGGGGACCTCCACCTGGGCCACAGGTGCGGTCTGCAAGGCGAACATCACCTGGAAGAGGGGGGAACGGGTCAGGTCGCGCTCCGGATTGAGCTCCGCCACGAGCCGCTCGAAGGGCAGATCCTCGTGGGCAAAAGCGTCCAGCGAGCGCCCGCGAACATCCGCCAGCAGCTCCCGAACCGTGGCTTCCCGGCCTATGCCGAGACGCAGCACGAGGGTGTTGACGAAGAAGCCGATGAGCCCTTCCATCTCCGCCCGCGGCCGTCCGGCCACCGGCACCCCGACGTTGAGGTCGGAGGCGCCACTGTAGCGGTGCAGCAGCGTCGCAAAGGCCGCCAGCAGGGTCATGAAGAGGGTGCTTCCGGTGCGGCGGCTGAGGACCCGCAGCTCCTCGCTCAGCTCCGCGGGCAAGTGGAATCGCCGGGTGGCGCCCCGGTCACCGAAGCCGTCCCCCGTTCCGGAGCTACGGCGGGGCAGATCGAGGGCCGGCGGCGCTCCCTGCAGCTGTCCGCGCCAGAACTCCAGCTGACACTCCAGATGCTGCCCCCGGAGGAGCCGCCGTTGCCAGTGGGCGAAATCCGGGTACTGCACCGGCAGTGCCGGCAGCGGCGACGCCTCGCCGGCAGCGAAGGCCTCGGACAGCACCGCCAGCTCCTGGAGCAGTAGCGCCATGGACCAGGCGTCGGAGACGATGTGGTGCATGTTCAGGAGCAGCACGTGGCGCTCCCGATCCTGGCGCAGCAGAGCGCAACGCAGCAGCGGCGGCACCATTAGGTCGAAGGGGCACTGGGCGTCGGCGACGGCCAGGCGGTGGATCTCGCGGTCCGCCACCGGGGTGTCCAGGCCTTCCAGATCGACCACTGGCAGGGACAGCCCGAGGCCCTGATGTACGACCTGCCGAGGCTTGCCTTCTACCTGCCGGAAGGTGGTGCGCAAAGCCTGGTGGCGCTGCAGAATCTCCTGGAACACCCGGTGCCACAGGCGATGGTCGACGGCGCCGGTGAGGCGGATCGCCGCCGGCAGGTTGTAAGCGGCGCTGGTGGGATCGAGTTGCGCCAGGAACCACAGGCGCTCCTGGGCGAAGGAGAGCTCGGCCGGCGCCGTCGGCGGCAACGGCTCGATGGGCTCGACGGCGAAGGGCGAAGCCTCTCCCAACTGCTGATCCAGCTTCTTCGCCAGCGACCCCAGATCCGTCGCTTCGAACAGATCCCGCAGCGCCAGATCCACCCCCAGAGCCGCGCGCAGGCGCGACAGCACCCGGGTGGCGAGGAGGGAGTGACCGCCGAGATCGAAGAAGTCGTCCTCGACACCCACCTCCCGGATCCCCAGCACCTGTTGCCAGATCTCCGCCACCGCCCGCTCGGTACGGCTCCGCGGTGCCGTAAGGACCCTGGCTCCCGCTCCTTCCTCCGGCGCCGGCAGCGCCGCCACGTCGATCTTGCCGTTGGCGTTGAGGGGGAAGGCGGCGAGGGGCACGAAGAGCGACGGCACCATGTACTTGGGCAGGCGCTCGCCGAGGAAGTCCCGCAGCTCGTCGGCCCAAGCTCGGAGGTCGAAGCCGTCGGGAGCGGCGGCGACACCCTCCTCCGCCGCCGGCAGCACCGCCGCCGGCACCTCGGCGTAGGCCACCAGCTGCGCCACCGCCCGCTCCCGCCCCCGGTGCACCATCACCAGCGCCCGCTCCACTTGCGGATGCTCGTCCAGCGCCGCTTCCACTTCCCCCACCTCGATGCGGAAACCCCGCACCTTGACCTGATGATCCCGGCGGCCCAGGAAATCGATGCGGCCGTCGGGCTGGAAGCGCCCGAGATCGCCGGAAGCGTAGAGCCGGCCGCCAGCGGGGCCGCCCAAGGCATGGGGGACGAAGACCTCCGCCGTCCGCCGGGGATCCCGCAGATAGCCGCGGCCGACGCCGATGCCCCCGACATGGATCTCGCCGACCACGCCGACGGGCACCGGCCGACCCTGGGGATCGAGCAGGTGGAGAGCGAGATTGCGCAGCGGCCTGCCCACCGCCACCACCGCCCGTTCGGCGTCCCCGGGGCGCCGCAGGAATTCGACGCTGACGTCGTCGGAGCACTCCGCCGGTCCGTAGGCGTTGACCATCGGGATCCCCGGGTAGCGCCGCAGCCAGCGGCGGGCGAGGGCCGGCGGCAGCGCTTCGCCGGTGGGGATGATCCAGCGCAGGCGGTGGAGGGCCGGCGGCGTCCGGCGCGGATCCTGCTCCCGGGCTTCGATCTCGTCCATCACCGCCGCCAACAGCGACGGCACCAGCTCGAGCACCGTGATAGCCCTCGCCTCCACCTCCGCCAGCAGCTCGGTAGGATCACCGGCCACCGCGTCATCAACGATGTGCACCACCCCGCCCACCAGCAGCGCCGCAGTCAGCTGCCAGACCGAGATGTCGAAGCATTGAGAGGCGTTCTGGGCCACCACGTCCTCCGGCCCTAGGCCGAAGATCTCCACCATCATCCACAGATGATTGAGGAAGCCCGCCTGGTGGACCATCACCCCCTTGGGAACGCCGGTGGAGCCGGAAGTGAACAGGCAGTAGGCGAGGGCTTCGGAGCTCGCCAGGGAGCTCATCGGAGGCAGCGGCGCCACCGCTCTCGGCCCAGAGCCCGCCGGGGAGCGCTCCGCCAACAGCTCCCCGAGCTCCATCAGCCGCGGCAGGCTCTCGCTTCCCAGCTGCTCCACGGCGTCCCGGGCCAAGGGCACCAGCTCCTCCGTCACCAAGCACCAACCAACCCCCGAGCTCTCCAAGATCTGCCCCAGGCGGCGCTGGGGATGAGCGGGGTCCAG
>JAXHTF010000157.1 GCA_034211275.1 Acidobacteriota bacterium | reverse complement strand
GTCCCGATGGCCCAGCCGCACCAGCAGCGAACGCAGCAGCGGGCCGCGGGCGAGGTCGAAGGGGCGGGAGGCGGCCTCGCCGGCCAGCTGGCGAAGATGGGCCTCCACGGCTTCCGGTGGCGGGTCTTCCGGAGACGGGCCTTCCGGAACGAGGCCCTCCAGGTCCACCACCGGCAGCTGGAAGCTCTCCCTCACGATGGCCGGTGCCTCGATGTGCTGGACCGGGCCCTCGGGGCTGTCCTCGAAGCGGGTGCGCAAGCTCTCGTGGCGCTGAACCAATCGGAAGAGCACCTCTTCCAAGACAGCCACCTCCAGCTTCCCGCGCAGTCGCAGGGCGCTGGGCAGGTGGAAGGCCGCCTGATCCGGCTGCACCTGGTGCACGAACCACATTCGTTCCTGAGCGAAGGAAAGGGGCAGAGCCTCGGGACGCAGCTGGGGCTCCAAGGGCTCCGCCTCACCGCCGCTGCCGGACAGCAGCTCCAGGAGCTCGTCCTTGCGCTGGCGCAGCTCGTCCTTGAGCTCGGCGGTGAGAGCGCCCTTGGGGGCGTTGAGGCGCAGCTTCTCCCCCTCCACCCACACCCGCACGTCGAGGGCTTGAAGGGCTTCCAGCAGCTCGAAGACGGACCGCCCCTGCACCGATTCTTCCTCCACAACCCGGGTCATAGCTCGAACTCCTCCCGGTCGTCCCCCAAGTCTTCTTCGGGGGCCTGGCGAGCCCAGCGCAGAGCATCCACCCGTGCCGCCAGCCGGCGCACGGTGGGGGCGTCGAAGACCGCTTGCACCGGCAGCTCCACCTCCAGCCGCGAGCTCACCCGGCTGAGCATGCGCACCGCCAGCAAGGAGTGGCCACCGAGGGTGAAGAAGCTCTCTTCCACCCCCAGCTCGTCGAGGCCCAGGATCTCGCCCCAGATCTCCGCCAGCCGTTCCTCGGTCTCCGTCGCCGGAGGCTCTCGCCGGCGATCCGCAGCCGGCGCCTCGGGCTGGGGCAGTGCCCGGCGGTCGAGCTTGCCGCTGGCGGTGGTGGGGAGCTGATCCAAGAGCACGAAGAAGCTCGGCACCATGTAGCCGGGCAGCCGCCGGGTGAGCTCCTGGCGCCACTCCTCCCGGCACCGCACCTGCTCCTCCGGCTCCAGCTTCTGGAGCTCCGGGCTCACCACGTAGGCCACCAGCGCCGGCTCGCCCGCCGTCGTGGTGCGCAACGCCACGGCGACTCCTTGAATCGGTGCTCTCCGAATCGCCCCTTCCTGCTCCGAAGACAGGGACGCCAGAGCGCTCTCGATCTCCCCCAGCTCGATGCGGTAGCCCCGCAGCTTGATCTGATGATCCACCCGCGCCAGGAAGCGCAGCCGGCCGTCCGGCAGCCAGCGCACCAGATCGCCGGTGCGGTACATGCGGGCGCCGGAGGCTTCTCCATCCTGCGCCGCCAGCGGATCCGGCAGGAAGCGCTCGGCGGTGAGGGCCGGGCGGTGCCGGTAGCCGCGGGTCACCCCGGCGCCGCCGATGTAGAGCTCCCCCACCGCCCCCAGGGGCACCGGCCGTAGCCCACCGTCGAGCACTTGGAGGGTCGTGCCGTGGAGAGGGCCGCCGAAAGCCACCCAGGGTTCCCCTGAGCGCACCGCGTCGACGGCGGACCAGACGGTGGTCTCGGTGGGACCGTAGAGGTTCCACACCTCCAGTCCCAGCTCCAACAATGACTCCGCCAGCTCTCGGGGCAAAGCCTCGCCGCCGCACAGGGCCTTCTTCAGACCACCCTCTCTCCTCCACCCTGCCTCCAGCAGCAGCCGCCAGGTGGCAGGGGTGCCCTGAACAACGGTGGCGCAGGTCCGCTGCAGCAGCTCTGACAGCCCCGCACCATCCCCCGCCTCGGCGGCAGTGGCCACCACCGTCCGGGCTCCCACCGTCAGCGGCAGGAAGAGCTCCAAGGCGGCGATGTCGAAGGCCAGGGTGGTCACCGCCATCAGGGTGTCGCCGGCGCCGAGACCGGGGCGGCGAGCCATGGAGCGCAGGAAGGCGGCGAGACCGCTCCGGGGCACCTCCACCCCCTTGGGCCGGCCGGTGGAACCGGAGGTGTAGATGACATAGGCCAGGTCTGACTCCGTAGCATCCCCGAGAGCTTCGGTGTCGTCAGCCGCGTCTTGGCTGTCCAGCTCACCGCTCAAGATCTCCCGGGGCTCGCCCTGGTCGAGGTGCAGGATTGTCCAAGACCCTTGGGGCAAGTTCCCCTGCGAGCCCTCGTCGGTGAGCAGCAGCGCCGGCATCGCATCCTCAAAGACCAGCGCTGTGCGGGCGGCGGGATGGGCCGGGTCCAGGGGCAGGTAGGCACCACCGGCGGCGAGCACCGCCAGCGCAGCAGCCACCATGGCGGGGCTGCGTTCGAGACAGAGAGCCACCAGCGTGCCCCGTTCCACGCCCTGGCTCCTCAGCCAGCGGGCCAGGAGCCGGGTGCGACACGCCAGCTGAGAGTAAGTCCATTCCTCGCCGGCTCCCACCAACGCCGTCGCCGACGGATCGCCCAGCAGCACCGCCCCGCGCAGCGCCAGCGCCGCGAAGGCGTCCGGAGAGCCCGAAGAATCGACCTTCGGCAGCCGCGGACGATGATTCCACTCCCGCAGCAGCTGATGGCGCTCCGGCGCCGAGAGCAGCTGGAGCTCTCCCAGGGGAGCCTCCGGCCGTTCCAGCACCGCGTGCAGCAGCCGCGAGTAGCCGTGCAGAAAGCGCAGCCCGGTGGTGCGGTCGAAGAGGTCTTGGTCGATCTCCACGATCACCGCCAGCTCGTCCCCCTTGCGCTCCAAAATCAGGCTGAGGTCGAGCTTGGCGGTGCCGGAGTCGGTCTCCTGGGGAATCAGCTTGAGCCCCGGCAGCTGCTCCGCTCCCTCCATCAGATGCTCGTGCTGGTCGAGCTGGAACATCACCTGTACCAGCGGCGGGCGGCTGAGGTCGCGGTCCTGCACCAGCTCGTCCACCAGCAGCTCGAAGGGCACTTCCTGGTGCTCGTAGGCCTCCAGGCAGCGATCCCGCACCCGCGCCAGGAGCTGGTCGAAGGGCAGCCTGGGATCGAGCTCCACCCGCAGCACCAGGGTGTTGATGAGCAGTCCCAACATGCCCTCCAGCTCGCGCCGGTCCCGGTGGCTGACGGGGGTGCCGAGAGCCAGGTCGGTGCTTCCACCCAGCCGGGCCAGCAACACCGCAAAGACCGAGAGCAGGGTCATGAAGAGGGAGCTGTCGCGGCGGCCGCCGAGCTCCTCCAGCAGCTGGACGGTCTCGCCGCCATGGAGGCTGCGCACCCGCAGCCCGCGACCGGTGGGGGCCGGCGGGCGAGGGCGATCCGCCGGCAGCTCCAAGGGCTCCAGACCTTCCAGCCGCCGGCGCCAGAAGTCCAGCTGGCGTGACCGGCGTTCGCCGGAGAGCCGATCCCGCTGCCATTGGGCAAAGTCCACCGGCTGGATGGGCAACGGCGGCAACGGCGAGGGCTGACCGGCGGCGAAGGCGGCGTAGAGCTGGGCGACCTCGCGAATCAACAAGGTCACGGACCAGCCGTCGGAGACGATGTGGTGCACCGTCAACATCAGGGCGTGGTGCTCCCGATGGTGACGGGCCAGGGCCGCCCGCAGCAAGGGCGGGCGCTCGAGATCGAAGGGCCGGGCGGCCTCCGCCACCGCCAGCCGGGTCGCTTCCCGCCGCCGTGTCCCAAAGTCCCGTCTCCCGGAATCCAGTTCCGTCGGATCCAAACCCTCGAGATCGATCACCGGCAGGCGCACTCGGCGGCGCCCTCGCGGGGCCTCCTCGATGCTCTGTACCGGCTCTTCCCCGCGGTAGGCGAAGGCGGTGCGCAATCCCTCGTGGCGTTCCACCACGTGGGCCACGGCTCGTTCGAGCACCGCCGTGTCCAGCGCGCCCTTGACGTCCACCGTCACGTAGTTGTTGTAGGCCGGATTGCCCGGATCCAG
Source organism: Acidobacteriota bacterium (assembly GCA_034211275.1). Taxonomy (NCBI): domain Bacteria; kingdom Pseudomonadati; phylum Acidobacteriota; species Acidobacteriota bacterium. Next base: position 12,465 of record JAXHTF010000157.1, on the reverse strand, counting down.
CTGATCCAGAAACCACAGCCGTTGCTGGGCGAAGGAGAGGGGGAAGGTCTGGGGCTCGGGGGGAGCTGCCGCAGCCTCCTGCGCAGCCTCCGGACCCTGTTCCGCTCCCTGCCCTCGAGCCTTCTTCTTGGCCAGCAGCCGTGCCAGGAGCTCGCGCTTCTGCTCCGCGCTGAGGTTCTTGGGGTCGATGGCCGGCTCTTCCACCGGAGTCTCTCGGCTCATCCGTCCTCCTCCCCGGCCGTCCCGCCCCTATCGCCGCGGCGCCGAACTGGACGACGAGCTGGACGCCGGGCTGGACGACGAGCCGAGCGCTTGCGCTGCTCCGCCCGGCTGTAGCCCTGGCCCACCGACGCCGGTTCCGGGGCGGACGGGCCTTCGCCCGCGGCGCCTTCCGCCTGCTCCAGGAAGGCCGCCAGGCTGGCCACCGTCGGGTGCCGGAAGAGATCGAGCATGGTGACCTCCTGCGGGAAGGCCTGGCGAAGCTTCTCGTGCACCTGCACCATCAGCAGCGAATGGCCGCCGAGGTCGAAGAAGGTATCCTCCGTCCCTACCTCGTCGAGACCCAGCACCTCGCCCCAGATGGCGGCGACCTTCTCCTCCACGGCCCCCTGGGGGGGCACCACCTCGCCGCGCACCACCGCCTGGGCTCCGGGGGCCGGCAAGCGCTTGCGGTCCACCTTGCCGTTGGCGGTGAGGGGCAGCTCCGACAGCCGCACGTAGGCCGCCGGCACCATGTACTCCGGCAGCCGCTCCCGGGCCAGCTCTCGAGCCTGGCTCTCCACCTCCGGGGAGGTGCCCTCCGGCACCACCAGGTAGGCCACCAGGCGAGGATCACCAGCGTCTCCCGAATGCACTGTCACCACCGCCGCGCTCACCGCCGGATGCTCCAACAGCGCCGCCTCCACCTCCCCCGCCTCGATGCGGAAGCCACGCAATTTGAGCTGCTGGTCGATGCGCCCGAGGTATTCCACCGAACCGTCGGCGCGGTAGCAGCCGCGGTCGCCGGAACGATAGAGGCGGGCCCCGGGGTCGCCGGAGGTGGGATCCGGCACGAAGCGTTGGGCGGTGAGGGCCGGGCGCCCCAAATAACCCCGGGCCAGCCGTCCACCGCCGACGCAGAGCTCGCCGGGCACTCCGATGGGAGAGGGCTCCCCGGCCTGGAAGAACGGCGGCTCCAGGATGCGCAGGCTTTGATCGGGAATCGCCTCGCCGATGCCGGGGTCGGTCTTCCCCAAGACGTCCTCCCGCCGCAGCCGCCGATAGGTGACGTGCACGGTGGTCTCGGTGATGCCGTACATGTTGATCAATCGCGGAGCCTCATCGCCGTGGCGCTGGACCCAGGGAGCCAGCGACCGGGCCTCCAGGGCCTCGCCGCCGAAGACCACCGCCCGCAGCGCCAAGGGCCCGTGCTCCGCCGGCTCTTCGGCCGGGTCGTCCACCACACCAGCTTCTTGACGAACGAGGGCCTGGAAGGCCGACGGCGTCTGGCTGAGCATCGTCACCCCCTGGGCCCGCAGCAGCCGCAGGAAGGCCTCCGGCGAACGGCTCACCTCGTAGGGCACCACCACCAGGCGGCCGCCGTAGAGCAAGGCTCCCCACAGCTCCCACACCGAGAAATCGAAGGCGAAGGAGTGGAAGAGGGTCCATACGTCCTCCGGCCCCGGTTCGAACCACGGCTCGGTGGCCGCGAAGAGGTCCACCGGATGGGAGTGGGGGATGAGCACCCCCTTGGGCCGGCCGGTGGAGCCGGAGGTGTAGATGACGTAGGCCAAGGAATCCCTCGTGGCCAACGGAGCCGGGGCGGTGGCGGGGAAAGAGCCGAGATCTTCTTGATCGAGAACCAGCCGCGGCGTCGAGGACCCGCCGGAGGTCTCCTCCGAGCTCAGCAGATCCGCCAGCGCCGTCTCGGTGATCACCAGCGCGGCGCCGGAGTCCTGGACCACGAAGGCCAGGCGCTGGGGCGGATAGGCGGGATCCAGGGGCACGTAGGCACCCCCGGCCTTGAGCACCGCCAGGATCGCCGTCACCATCTCCGGCCCGCGCTCGAGCAGCAGCGCCACCGGCACCTCCGGCCCCACCCCCAGCTGCCGCAGCCGATGGGCCAGGCGATTGGCCTGGGCGTCGAGCTCGCCGTAGCTCAGGGTGCGGTCCCGGAAGGTCACCGCCGGAGCCTCGGGGGTCTGCACCGCCCGACGGGCGAAGAGCTCGTGCAGGGGAAGACGCTCCAACCGCGAAGCCGAGAGCTCGCTGGCCCCAGGATTCCACGCCAGAAGCTGCTCCCGCTCCCCCTCCGAGAGCATGGACAGCCGGCCGATGGACTCTTCCGGGCTCTCGCACACCGCCAGCAGCAGCCGTTCGTAATGGGCCACCATGCGCCGGGCGGTGGCGTCGTCGTAGAGATCCGAGTTGTATTCCAGGGTGACGTAATAGCCCTTGGCCGACTCTCCCAGCACCAGGGTGAGATCGAATTTCGCCGTGTCGTTGTCCGCCAGCACCGGCTGGAGCACCAGGTCTCGAAGAGTCTGTTCCTCGGGCCGGAAGGGCTCGAGGCGAAAGACCACCTGGGCCAGCGCCGGCCGGCTCATGTCTCGGGCGATGCCCAGGCGGTCCACCAGCAGCTCGAAGGGCAGGTCCTGGTTGCCGTAGGCGTCGACGCAGGTTCGCCGCACCCGTTCCAGAAGCTCCACAAAGCTGGGGTCACCGCTGGCATCCGTGCGCAGCACCAGAGTGTTGATGAGCAGGCCGATGAGCCCCTCCAGCTCCAGCCGGTCGCGGTTGGCCACCGGCGCCCCCACGGGCAGGTCCCGCTGGCCGGAATAGCGGGCCAGCAGCACGTTGAACACCGCCAGACCGACCATGAAGAGGGAGGCGCCGGCGAGCTGGCCGACGCCTTTGAGGGCTTCCCGATCGCCGGGCCACAGCTCGCCGACGAAGGTGCGGCCGCGCAGGGTCTGCACCGGCGGCCGCGGCCGGTCGGTGGGCAGCTCGAGCACCGGCAGGTCTGCCAACTGCTGCTTCCAATAGCCCAGCTGGCGCTCCAACACGCCGCCGTCCAGATGCTCCCGCTGCCATTGGGCGAAGTCCACGTATTGGATCGGCAGGGGCGGAAGCGGCGACTCCTCACCGCGGACGAAGGCGTCGTAGAGCACCCCCAGCTCGTGGATCAACACGCCCATGGACCAGCCGTCGGAGACGATGTGGTGCAGGCTCAGCAGCACCACGTGCTCCTCCGGCGCCAGCCGCACCAGGGTGTGGCGGAGCAGGGGCAGGCGGGTGAGATCGAAGGTCCGGCGGGAGGCCACCGTCGCCAGCCGCTCCACTTCCTCTTGGGCTCGTTGCGCATCCGCCGCCGCCAGCGCCGACAGATCCACCAGCGGCAAGGGGATGCGCAGGCGCTTCTCCACCAGCTGCACCGGCTTGCCGTCCTCCATGGCGAAGCGGGTGCGCAAAGACTCGTGGCGCCGCACCACCTCGCGGAAGGCCCGTTCCAGCGCCTCCGGCTGCAGCCTGCCGCGAGCCTCCACGGCGATGTAGTTGTTGTAGGTGGCGCCGTCGCCTTCCTCCAGCTGATCGAGAAACCACAGCCGCTGCTGGGCGAAGGACGGCTGGAAACTCTGCGGCTGCTGGCGCTGGGCCAGCAGCTGGGCCAGGAGCTTCTTCTTCTGCTCCGCCGTCAGCCCCTCCAGGCTCTTGCCCTCTAGGCCCTTACCCGCCAGGCTCATGAGCCGCTTTCCTCCTGAGCCAGCAGCTCCGCCAACAGATCGTCCATCTGGTCTTCGGAGAGCTGATCCAGATCCACGTCCTGCGACGCCTCGGAGCGCCGGGCCACGCGCTGGATGGCCGGCTGGGAAGTCGCCGCCGCTGCGGCCGCCTCACCGTCCCCGCCGCCTTCCGCCACCGTCTCCGCCAGCGCCGCCACCGTCGGGGTCTCGAAGAGCGCCCGCAGCGAGAGATCGACGCCGAAGCTCTCGCGCATGCGGGAGACCAGCTGCACGCCCAGCAGCGAGTGGCCACCGAGCTGGAAGAAATTGTCGTGAACGCCCACTCGGTCGAGGCCCAGCAGGCCGCACCAGACTCTCGCCAGCTGCTCCTCGACGGGGCTGCGGGGAGCGACGAAGGCGGTGCTCAGCTCCGGGCGGGCATGGCCAGCGGATCCGGCGCCCTCCTCGCCGCCGGGACCGTCGCCGCTGGAGCCGAGACCGAGCTCTTCCAGGGCCTGGGAAACGTCCAGCTCCTGGCCCAGGGCGGCGCCGAGGTCGGTGGTGGAGACCACCCCCTCGGACACGCCGGCGGCCACCAGCTGCACCAGGGCGTCCATGCCCTCGTTCATGGCCAGACCGAAGCGCTCCCGGCCTTCCCGGAAGGCGTCCTGCACGCGGTCGTCGAAGGAGGTGAGGTCGGACTGCCAAGCATCCCACTTCCAGGCGCACCAATAGACGGTGGTGGCGGGCAGGCCGCGCTGGGCCCGGGCCGCCGCCCAGGCGCCGAGGAAGGCGTTGGCGGCGCAATAATCCACCTGTCCGATGCCGCCGGAGAGAGCGGTGAGGGCGGAGAAGGTGACCACCGTCTCCAGGGGTTGCTCCGCCAGCACCCGTTCGAGAACCAGGGTGCCGGCGACCTTGGGCCGCAGCACCTGGCGGGACATCTCCCGGGTCTTGAGCTGCAGCAAGCCGGCCCCGGGGACGCCGGCGGTGTGGATCAGGCCGTGGATGGCGCCGAAGCGCTCCACCGCCTGCGCCACCACCCCGGCCATGGCTTCCTCGTCCGCCACGTCCGCCGCCGCCACCAAGACCTCCCCGCCGGCTTCCTCCATCGCCTGCACGGAGCGGATGCGCTCCGCCACCGGCGACCCCGGCTCCGCCTCCAGCAGCGCCGGCCACTCCTCCCGGAGCGGCAGGCCATGGCGTCCCACCAGCACCAACCGAGCCTGGAGATGTCGCGCCAGGTACTCGCCGCAACCGCGGCCGAGACCGCCAAGACCACCGGTGATCAGATAGACGCCCTGGTGGCGCAGGGTGGCGGCGGGCTCGGGAGCCTCCGGCGGCAGTGCCTCATAGGCCGGCGTCCAGCGGCGGCCCCGACGCAATGCGGTCACCGGCTCCTTCTGGAAAGTCTCTTGCTGAGAGGAAAGAAGCTCGTTCAGCAGCTCCTCTGCCGAGGGCCGAGCGAGGCCGGCATCGACGGCGCTGTCAGAAGCCGGCACCGGCGGCAGCTCGAGGAGCCGGGTGCGCATTTGCGGCACTTCCAGCGGCAGCACCCGGCAAGGTCCCAGCAGCGTCGCCTTGAGGGGATCGATGGCCTCGCCGCCGCAGACCTCGAAGAGGCCGTCGGCCACCACCCACAAATCCACCGGCTCTTCTCCCGGCAGCGGACCCAGGGCCTGTGCCAGGGCGATGAGGGAGGCGTAGCCGCGGTCGAAGGCCTGTTCTTCCCGATCCGCCGGAGACGCCTCAGCATCGCCGGAGCCCAGGCTCCACAGGTGAACGATGGAGTCCGGCACCGTCTCGGCGGCGCGCAGGGAGCGCAGCAGGGCGGCGAAATCGTCCCGGTGGCCGGGGCGCAGGCGGTAGACGCCGTCGTTCTCGTCCGGCTCTTGGAATTCGTCGCCGGGACGGGCGCGGATCACCGCCGCCCCCGACTCTTCGAGCAGCGCGGCGAAGCTCTGGGTCAGCTCGTCCGGAGCTTCCTCCGCTCCCTCCTCCAGCGCGTCCTCCAGCAGCAACCACCGCCGTTCCGCCGCCCGCTGCAGCAGGCTTTCGCGGTCCATCTGCGGCGACGGGCGGCGGGAGCGCAGCCACGACGGGGCGTGGAACCACTCCTCCACCGGCAGCCGTTCCTCCCGGGGCACCGCGGCGAATCGCGGGGTGGGCTCGACGAAGTAGTGCTGGTGATCGAAGGCGTAGCCCGGCAGATGCACCCGCCGGCGGTCCTCGCCGGCATAGAGAGCCTCGGCGTCGGCCTCGACCCCCGCGAGCCACAGCTGGCCCAGGGCGGAGAGCAGGAAGGCGGTGTCGGGAGTCTTGTCGTAGCGGTTGGGCAGGGTCGCCAGCACCGTTCGCGGGGCGCTGCCCTCGGCGGCGTCCAAGCCCTGCTGCAGCGCCAGGCTGCCCAAGCTCTGCCCCGGCCCCACCTCCAGCAGGACCCGATTCTCCTGGCGCCAAAGCTCGGCGATGCCGTCGGCGAAGCGCACGGTTTGGGTCAGGTGACGGGCCCAATAAGCCGGGTCCGTGGCCTCCTCGTCGCGGATCCAGGTGCCGGTGACGTTGGAGATGTAGGGAATCTGCGGCGGCCGGGTGGTGAAGCCCGAGACCAGCTCCGTGAGCTCGCCGGCGATGCTCTCCAACAGGCTCGAATGGAAGGCGTGATGGGTGTCCAGGCGCCGGCACACCAGCCCCGCCTCCCCCAGCCGCTCCTCCAGCGCCGCCACCACCGCCTCGGCACCAGAGACGACGCTCATCTGCGGTCCGTTGACCGCCGCCAGGGAAAGCTCCTCGCCCAAATAGGCCTCGGTCTCCGCCGCCGCCAGGGGTACCGCCACCATAGCGCCGGCCTCCACCGTCTCGATGAGCCGCGCCCGCTCGCACACCAGCGCCAGGGCGTCCTCCAGCTCCAGCACGCCGGCGACGCAGGCGGCGACGTACTCCCCCAGGCTGTAGCCCAGCAGCGCCGACGGCTCCAGCCCCCAGCTCATCCACAGCCGGGCCAGGGAGTAGCCGACGGCGAAGAGCGCCGGCTGGGCCACCAGGGTGCGCTCCAGCTCCCGCTCCCGGGGGGAGGCGGGCTTCTTGCCCCGACCCACCAGGGCGCGGAAATCGAGCTTGGCTTCTTGTTGGGGCTGGTCTGTCTTGGGCGCAGCAGCCTCTTCAGCACCGGCGTCCGAGAAATCCTCGCCGTAGAGCAGGTCCACCAGATCCACGTCCAGCCGCTCCTTCACCGCCTCGGCGCAGCGGTCGAACCAGCGCCGGTACTCCTCTTCCTGGCGATAGAGCTCCGCCGCCATGCCGATGTATTGATCCCCCAGACCGGCGAAGAGGAAGGCGACGGAGCGCCGGCGGTCGAGGGCCCGACCGCTGAGCATGCGCTGCTGCTGATCGCCGGCGAGGGCTTCGAGGGCGTCGGCGGGGACCTCTTCAGAGCTCTCTCGGCAGACCAGCATGCGCCGATGCTCGAAGGGGGTGCGGGCCACCGCCAGGGTGTAGGCGACGTCCGCCAGGGGCGTTTCGGGTTGGGCCTCCAGGCGCGCCGCCAGGTGGATGGTGGCCTGGTCCAAGGAGCTCGCGGTGCGCGCCGACCAGCGCAGCAGCTGCCAGGGCCGGCTGGGGCCGGAGGGCGCCGGTGCCGGCGCTTCCTCCAACACCACGTGGGCGTTGGTGCCGCCGAGGCCGAAGGAGCTCACCCCCGCCCGCCGGGGCTCGGCGCTGCGGGGCCAGGGGATCAACTCGTCGGCGACCCGGAAGGCGCTCCCGGGCAGCCCCAGGGAAGGATTGGGCTGCTCGAAGTGCACCACCGGCGGGATCTCCTCCCGCTCCAGGGCCAGCACCGCCTTGGTCAGCCCGGCGATGCCGGCGGCGCAGTCCAGGTGACCGATATTCGCCTTCACCGCCCCCAGGGTGCAGTAGGCCTCGCCGTCCTCCGGCGCGCCGTGGACCTTCTTCAGGGCGTCCACCTCGATGGGATCGCCGAGCTCAGTGGCGGTGCCGTGGGTCTCGACGAAGGAGATCTGACGCGGCTCCAGGTCGGCGATGCCCAGCGCCTCGGCGATGACCTCCGCCTGGCCTTCGACGCTGGGAGCGGTGTAGCCGACCTTGTGGGCGCCGTCGTTGTTGATGGCGGAGCCGCGGATGACGGCGCGGATGGGATCACCGTCCTCCAGCGCGTCCTCCAGCCGCCGCAGCACCGCCACCGCCACGCCGCTGCCCCCCACCGAGCCCTCGGCCGCGGCGTCGAAGGTCCGGCAGTGGCCGTCCGGCGACATGATGCCCTGGGGATGGAAGACGTAGCCGCCCTTCTGCGGGAAGCCAATGGAGGCGCCGCCCACCAGGGCCATGTCGCACTCGTGGTTGAGCAGGCTCTGGCAGGCCATGTGGGTGGCTACCAAGGAGGTCGAGCAGGCAGTTTGCACCGTCACGCTGGGCCCCTTGAGATCGAGCTTGTAGGACACCCGGGTAGCGACGAAGTCCTTGTCGTTGCTGATGCCGATGGCGGTGGGGCCGAGCTGCTCGAAGAGCTCGCGGTTGCCGTAGAGATTGAACAGCAGATAGCTGCTGGCGGTGACCCCGCCGAAGACGCCGATGAGGCCGTCGAAGCCCTTGGGCGTGTGGGCGGCGTCTTCCAGGGCCAGCCAGGCAGTCTCGAGGAAGAGGCGATGCTGGGGATCCAGGACCTCCGCCTCCCGCGGGCTGTAGCCGAAGAAAGCGGCATCGAAGCCGGCGGCGTCCTCGAGGTAGCCGCTGGCGGGGACGAAGTGGGGGTTCTCCAGGGTTTGGCGATCGTGCCCCGCCGCGAGCAGCTCCTCCTCGGTGAAGAAGCGGATGCACTCCCGGCCGGCCCGCAGATTGGCCCACAGCTCGTCGATGGTGCGCGCTTCGGGGAAGCGACCGGCGAGGCCGACGATGGCGATATCCGTCTCTCGGGGTAGTGACTCGTCTTCGTCGGGCATGGGATCTCTGGTGGGGTCGAAGGTCATGGGTCATTCCTCTCACCGTCACCGCGGCGGCCGGATCGCCGGCGATTCGGCCGTTTCCTGCCGCGGCGCCGCAGGCTCTGTTTGCGCTGCTCGGCGCGGGAATAGCGCTGAGCCACCGCCGCCGAACCGTCGTTGTCGTCGTCTTGGGAATCTGAAGAATCCTTGGCGAGATGGGCCGCCAGGGAGGCCACCGTCGGGAAGCGGAAAAGATCGAGCATGGCGAGATCGTCCGCAGCGTCCAGCTCCTGGCGCAGCCGTCCATGAACCTCCACCAGGAGCAGCGAGTGACCGCCGAGGTCGAAAAAGCTGTCCTCCACTCCCACCTGGGGAAGCCCCAGCACCTCCGCCCAGACGCCGGCGATGGCCGCCTCCAGCTCGTCCCGGGGAGCGACGGGAGCCGATGGTGCCACCGCCGCCGCGTCCGGTGCCGGCAGCCGGCGCCGGTCCACCTTGCCGTTGATGGTCAGGGGCAGGCTCTCCAGCACTGCCCAGGCGGAGGGCACCATATGTTCCGGCAAACGATCGCGCAGAGCTTCCCGAGAGCGGGCGGGAAGGTTCTCTTCCTCTCCCTCGCCGGCCTCTGCGGGAACCAAATAGGCCGCCAGCCGTGGGCCGCCGGGATCCTCCCGCCGCACCGTCACCGCCGCCGCGGCGATCCACGGCAGAGCCGTCAGCGCCGCCTCGATCTCCCCCACCTCGATGCGGAAGCCCCGCACCTTGACCTGCTGGTCGAGGCGGCCCAGATATTCCACCGAGCCGTCCCGCCGGTAGCGGGCGCGGTCGCCGGAGCGGTAGAGCCGGCCGCCCGGGGTCGGGCTCCACGGATCCGGTACGAAGCGGGCGGCGGTGAGGGCCGGCCGGCCCAGATAGCCCCAAGCCACCCCCGCACCGCCGACGCAGATCTCCCCCGGCACCCCCGCCGGCTGGGGCTCGCCTCGGGGGTCGAGAACCCGCAGGCTGAGATCCTCCAGCGCCCGGCCGATGCCCGGGTCGCGGTGGGCGTTCGGCGCCAGCAGCTGGTGGGTGACGTGCACCGTGGTCTCGGTGATGCCGTACATATTCACCAGCCGGGGTCTCTCATCCTCCCGCCGGCGCTGCCACCAAGGCTGCAGGATCTCGGGATCGAGGGCCTCGCCGCCGAAGATCACCCAGCGCAGGCACAGCTCGCGGCGCTCCGCCTCGGCCACCTCGCCATCCGCCCGCACCAGGCTCTGGAAGGCCGACGGCGTCTGGTTGAGCACCGTCACGCCTTCGCTGCGCAGCAGCTGGTGGAAGGCCACCGGCGAGCGGCTCAGCTCGTAGGGCACCACCACCAGTCGGCCACCGTGGAGCAGCGCTCCCCACAGCTCCCACACCGAAAAATCGAAGGAGGAGGAGTGGAAGAGGGTCCAAACGTCCCCGGCGCCGAAGCGGAAGTCCTCCGCCGTCGCCCGGAAGAGCCGCAGCACCCGGTGGTGGGGCACCAGCACTCCCTTCGGACGCCCGGTGGAGCCGGAGGTGTAGATGACGTAGGCAAGGCTCTCCCCATGCGCCGGCAGCGCGCCGGCAACGGAGGCGAGGCCGTTCTCAGCAGGCTCCTCATGGTCGACCAAGAGCAACCGCGCCGGAGGAGGCTCGGTCTGGGCGCCTTCCTCGATGCCGTCGGGATCGACCCCGGCGCCGTCCAGCCTGCCGGCGAGGGTCGCCCCGGCGGCGGAGTCGGTGACCACCAGCTCCACCCCGGCGTCGGCGACGATCCAGCGCAGGCGCCGGGCGGGATAGGAAGGATCCAGGGGCACGTAGGCGGCGCCGGCGCGGACGATGGCCAGCAGCGCCACCACCAGCTCCACGCCGCGCTCCAGGCACAACCCCACCCGCGCCTCGGCGGCACCTCGCTTGGAATCCGTACCGGAAAGACTCTTCAGCTCGGCGGCGATGCGCTGGGCCAGGGCGCCGGAGAGCGCCGCCAGCTCGCCGTAGCTCAGGGTGACGTCACCGCAGGTCAGCGCCGGCGCCTCGGGGGTCCGTCGCGCCTGCCGCAGGAAGGACTCGCCGAGGGTGGCGGCGAGCGGCTCTCGATCGTCCAAGGGCCGCTGGGGGTCGAGCTCCAGCATCTGCCGCCGCTGCCCTTCATCCAACAGGGGCAAGCGGGAGACCGGCGTCTCCGGATCCACCACCGCCGCCGTCAGCAGGCTGCGGTACCAGCCCACCAGCGCCTCGGCGGTGGCGTCGTCGAAGAGGTCGCGGTTGGTCTCCACCGCCAGATACAGACGGTCCGGCGCCTCCCGCACGGTGACGGTGAGGTCGAATTTGGCGGTGCCGGCGGCGGCGTGGAGGGGCTCGATCTCCAGCCCCGGCAGCTGCACCGACGACCGCGGGGTGTTCTCCAGCACGAAGACCACCTGCACCAGCGGCGGGTGGCTGAGATCCCGCGCCGGCCGCAGCTCCTCCACCAGCTTCTCGAAGGGCAGGCTCTGATGACTGAAGGCCTCCAGCGCCTCTCCCCGCACCCGCTGCACCACCTCGCCGAAAGCCGGATCGCCGGCGAGGTCGGCGCGCAGCACCAGGGTGTTGACGAAGACCCCCACCAGCGACTCCAGCTCCACCCGATCCCGAAAGGTGGAGGGGGAGCCGAGGAGGAAGTCCTTGGCACCGGTGAGGCGGTGGACCAAGGCCTCGAAGCCCGCCAGCAGGGTCATGAAGAGGGTGGCCTGGCGCCGTTGGGCGAGGCGGCGCAGGCCATCGGCCAGCTCCCCCGGCAGGGTCGCCGCCACCGTGCCGCCCCGGCCGCTGCGCAGCGCCGGCCGCGGCCGGTCCGCCGGCAGCTCCAGCAGATCCGGCGCCCCCTCGAGATGCCCGCGCCACCACTGGATCTCCCGCTCCAAGGTCTCCCCGGTGAGCTCTCGGCGCTGCCAGGCGGCATAGTCGGCGTATTGCACCGCCAGCGGCGGCAGGTCGGGAGAGTCCCCGGCGGCGAGGACCCGGTAGATCTGGGTCAGCTCGCGAATCAGCAGATAGAAGGCCCAGGCGTCCGCCACGACGTGGTGCATGTCGAAGACCAGGCCGTGCTTCCCGGCATGCTCCTCGGCTTGCTCTTCGGGTCCCCAACGCAGCAGGAAGGCCCGCAGGGGCTCGCCCCGGGCTAGGTCGAAGGGCCGCCGGCCCTCCCGGGCCACCAGCGCCTCGCCTTCCTCCCGACCAGCCTCGCCACCGAGGCGGCGCAGATCCACCACCGGCAGGCGCAGGGGCCGCGGCGGCAACACTCGCTGAACGGGACCTTGGGAGGCCTCCGAGCCTTCTTCGAACGCGCTGCGCAGCACCTGCTGACGCTTCACCACCGCCGTCAGCGCCCGCTCCAAGAGCTCCACCTGGATCTTGCCGTCGAGGCGGAAGGCGTCCACCAGGTTGTAGGCGGAGCTCGCCGGCTCCAGCTTCTGCAGGAACCACAGGCGCTCCTGGGTGAAGCTGAGGGGAGCCGCAGGGGCGTCCGCCGGCCGGCGCGGAATGGTGGCGACGGTGGTCTGGGCTGAAGCTGCCGCTGGGGACGGGGCGGAAGAGCTCGCGGACGAGCTCGAAGGGGAATCCTTCGGAGCCGCTCCGCCGCGCTTGCGCCGCAGCTTCTGGGCCAGCAGCGCGCGCTTGGCCTGGGAGAGGCCGGCCTTGCGCTGGGAGAGCTCCGCCCGCCGCCCTTCGACCTTGCGGCGCACCTGTTCCTTATCGGGTTCCTGATCGGGTTCCTTATCGGGTTCCTTATCGGGATCGTGATCCGCCGCCTGATTCGCTGCTTCCGCCGAAGACGC
>JAXHTF010000156.1 GCA_034211275.1 Acidobacteriota bacterium | reverse complement strand
CTGGGCTACAGCCTCGGGGAGCTGGTGGCGGCCTGTGTCGCCGGCGTCCTGGAGCTGCCGGACGCCCTGCGGCTGGTGGCGGAGCGGGCGAGGCTGGTAGAGGAGCTCCCCGCCGGCTCCATGCTCGCCGTCCCCTTGCCCCGGCGCCAGGTTGAGGAGTACCTGGGGGCGGAGCTCGACCTGGCTGCCACCGACGGCTCGCACCTGACCGTGGTCTCCGGGCCGCCGCCGGCGGTGCAGGCGCTGGCCCAAAGGCTCTCCGGCGAGGGCGTGGCATGTCTGCCTCTGGAGGCCACCCACGCCTTCCATTCGTCGATGATGCAGCCGGCGGCGCCGGCCCTGGAGCAGCTGGCCTCGGAGCTGAGCTTGCAGCCTCCGAAGATTCCTTGGATCTCCAACCTCACGGGCACCTGGATCACCGACGAGGAAGCGGTGGACCCGAGGTATTGGGCTTGCCAGCTGGTCGCCACGGTGCGCTTCGGCGAGGGACTGGAGGAGGCTCTGGACGCCGGAGGGGGGCTGCTGATGGAGCTCGGTCCCGGCGGCAATCTGGCGGTCCTGGCCCGTCAGAGCCCGAGCTTCGGTGCCCGGCACCGGGTTTCGGCGGTGATGGGACAGGGCCGTGGGGACGAAGCTCTGGCCCTGCGACAGGCGGTGGGGGACGCTTGGCTCGCCGGTGCGCCGGTGCGCTGGCAGCGGCTGTGGACGGGAGAGCAGCGGCAACGACGGATCTTGCCCACCTACGCTTTCGAGCGCGAGCGCCATTGGATCGATCTGCCGCCGGAGGCCTTGCATGGGGAAGCTCTGCAGCCGCCGGCGGGTCCAGCGGCGGCGACTCTGTCCCGGGCCGCGCTGGAGGATTGCGTCTGGTTGCCGGTCTGGGAGCAGGTGGCGCCGGCCTCGCCGGTGTCGGAGGCTACGGGCCCCTGGCTGTTGCTCGGACCGGAGGCAGAGACCACGGAGCTGGCGGCGGCCCTGAGGGTGTTGGGAGAAACCGTGGTCATCGCCCTCGCCGGCGAGTCCTTCGAGCCGCTGGGAGAGCATCGCTTTCGGCTGCGGCCGCACAGCGCCGAAGATATCGGCGGACTGTTGCGGGAGCTCCACGAGTCTCGGCTCGCGCCGCGGGGCATCGCCCACCTCTGGACGCTGCCGCCGACGCTCTCCGCCGACTCCCCGTTCGAGGGCTGGGAGGAGGCGGACCGCTGGCTGGCACAGGGGCTCGACAGCCTGGTGGCGCTGGCTCAGGCGCTGGCGTCTTCGTCGGCAGCCTCGTCGGCCACGGAAGGGGAGGAGGATCCGGTGCCGACGGGGCGTCTGGTGGTGGTGAGCTCGGGGATTCAGCGGGTCTTCGGCGACGAGCCGTTGACGCCGCCGAAGGCCGCCCTGCTGGGGGCGGTGCGGGCCGTGGACCGAGAGGTGCAGGGATGGCGCTGCCGCAGTGTCGATCTGTCCGCCGCCGGAGCGTCGGGGACCGAGCTCTTCGCCGGGGCGGCGCTGGCGCGGGAGCTGCGAAGCGCGGTGTCCCAGGAGGATGAAGAGATCGCTCTCCGGGGCCGCCGGCGCTGGCGCCGAGAGTTCCTCCAGACTCCCCTGGCGGCGGCGGATGAGGCCCGGCCAACGGTACGGCCGGGGGGAACCTATTGGGTGACCGGCGGAACTCAGGGATTGGGCTTGGTGCTGGCGGAGGCGCTGGCGAGAAACCCGGCGAAAGGGGCCTCCGGTGCATCCGAGGAAGAGCCTTCGGCGCCGCGGCTGGTACTCCTGTCGGATGTCCAGTTGCCCAGGGCGGATGAATGGAGCACCGAGATCCAGCGCCGGGGCCCCCAGGCGGAAGTCCTCCAACGCCTCCAGGCGCTCCGCCAGGCCTGCAGCGAGCTCGTCGTTCTCGATCTCGGGGAGCAGGCGCCGGAGACGCTGGTGGCGGAGCTGGAACGCCGCTTCGGCATCCCCGACGGCATCGTCCACGCCCTCGATTCCGCCCGGGAAGGGATGGTGCAGCTGCGGGGGCCGGACGATCTCTCCGCCGTCGGCACTCAGGGCCGTTCCGCCGCGGCTTTGATCGACCGCTTCAGCGCCGCCCGAGAAGTCCCGGACTTCTTGCTGCTCTGCGCCTCCGCCAGCGCTCTGACGGAGGGCTTGGGGCAGATCGACTACGGCGCGGTGAGCGCGTACCAGACGGCTCTGGCGGAAAGCCGGGAAGAGGTCGGCGGGATGCGCGTCCTGGCGGTGGACTGGGGACCCGGCCGATGGCAGGCGGAGGCCCCGGCGGAGGCTCGGGGCGGTGGGCTGGAGACGTTGGACGATCGTCATTTGGAGCATATTCGCCGCTACGGCCTGTCCGCGGAGGAGACCGGCGAGATCACCCTGCGCTTGCTGGCTACGGAGACGGTGCGGGCGGTGGTGACGGCGGAGAATCTGCCGGCGGTCATCGCGTCGGCCCGCCGGCAGACGACGACGGCGGTGGTGGCGGAGCTGGACGCTCTGCGTTCCCCCGGCCAGGAAGCGTCTCGGCAGCAGCTGTCGAGCGATTACGTGGCCCCTCGGGATCCGGTGGAGAAGGATCTGGTGCAGCTCTGGGAGGAGCTCTTCGGGCTGCGCCCCATCGGTGTCCAGGACAGCTTCTTCGAGCTCGGCGGCCACTCGCTGCTGGCGATTCAGGCTCTCACCCGACTGCGGGAGCGGACCGGCATCGAGCTGCCCATGACCCAGCTCTTCGACACCCCTACCATCGAAGGTCTGGCTCTGCGCATCGCCGAGCTCGGGCTGGAGGATCTCGACGACGACGAGATGGACGCTGCCGCGCTGCTCTTGGAGGAAGTGCGCAATCTGTCTCCCGAAGAGGTACAGCGGCGGCTCGGGGAAGCCGGTGGCGGAGCGCCCCTGGAAGACCCGGTGGAATCATCGGAGGCGGAGGAATAGATATGGCGCAGAAAGTCACCGCTGAAGACCTGGCTCGGCTGGATCCGGAGCAGCGCGCACTCTACCTGCAGCTGTTGCAGCAGGCGCGCGGCCGGCGGCCGGCGCGGGCGGAGCAGGTGGAGGCGGAGGAGAGCCTGACCATTCCCCGCCGACCGGAGGCGGAGCATTGGGTGCTGTCTCCGGACCAGGAGCGGCTGTGGCTGCTGCACCAGCTGGATCCGGACAGCCCGGCCTATCACTTCGCTCATCCGAGCTACTTCCAGACCCGTCTGGACTATCCGGCGTTGGTGCGCAGCCTGCGGGAAATCCGCCGCCGTCACGAGGCCTGGCGCACCCGCTTCCCGGCGGTGGACGGTCGGCCGGTGCAGGTGGTGGAGAGCGATCCCAGCTTGCCCCTGCCGGTGATCGATCTCCGGCGGGTTTTTCGTCCGGGCCGTGAGTCGTTGGTGCTGGCCCTGGCCGACGTGCACCGCTGCCAGCGCTTCGACCTGCAGCGCGGGCCGGTGATGCGCACCGCTCTGGTCTGGTTGAGCGAGGACGAGTTCATGCTCCTGCTCACCCTGCATCACATCGTCGCCGACTACCTCACCATGGGGAAGTTCTGGTACGAGCTGCGCACTCTCTACGACGCCTTCTCCCAGGGACGCCCCTCCCCTCTGCCGGAGCTCCGGCGGCAATTCGCCGACTTCGCCGTCTGGCAGCGCCGGCGGCTGGAAACCGGTGACCTGGAGCCGGATCTGGCCTACTGGCGCCAGAAGCTGGAGGATGTTCCGCTGATTCTCGAATTGCCCACGGACCACCCACGACCGAAGATCCAGCGGCTGGTGGGCACTCGATCTTCCTTGCGGGTGGCGGCGGAGCCGGCGGAGGGCTTGCGGCGATTGGCCCGGCGGCACCAGGCCTCCAACTTCATGATCCTGGCGGCTCTCTTCCAGATCGTTCTGATGCGCTTCTCAGGCCGGGAGAAGGTTCTTTTCGGGCTTCCCAGCTCCAACCGGCCGGTGCCGGAGACCGAGCCCATGCTCGGCTTCTTTCTCAACCAGCTGATGATCTGCACCGATCTGGCCGGGGATCCGCCATTCCTCGAAGCCCTGGCGCGCTGCCGCCGCGCTTCCCTGGAGGCCTACGAGCACCAGGATGTGTCCTTCCATCAGCTCTTGGAAGAGCTGCGGCCGGTGAGGGACCCCAGCCGGCCGCCGGGGGTTCAGGTGACCTTCTTCATCCTGGAGACTCAGAGCGAGCTGGAGGAGCAGCTGCACCCGCTGCAGAACACCGACCTCGACGAGGGGGTGGCGCGGGAGGATTTGACCTTCTTCCTCTGGGATCACCCCCAGGGTTTCCACGGCTGGTTCGAATACGCTACCGACCTCTTCGATGCCACGACCATCCAGCGTCTGGGAGAGCATTTCCGCTGCTTGGTGGACTCGGTGCTGGCGGCGCCGGAGGAACGCCTCTCGAGGCTTTCGGGGCTGCGTCCGGGGCAGCGTCACCAGATCTTGGTGGAGTGGAATCGGACGCCGCCGGCGTCGGCCTCGCCGTCGCTGCCGGAGCTTTTCCGGCAGCGGGTGGCGGCGGTGCCGGAGGCGACGGCTGTGATCCACGGAGGCGATTTCCTGAGCTTCCGAGAGCTGGCTGCCTGGGTCGATGACTTGACGCGCCGGCTGGCCGCTGCGGGAGTCGGGCCGGAAGAGCCGGTGGCGGTGTGGACGTCCCGTTCCCCGGCGCTGGTGGCCGCGTTCCTGGCCCTCTTGCAGGGGGGCGGGGTCTACCTGCCGCTGGATCCGGAACATCCGCCGGAGCGAAGCCGCCGGGTGCTGGACGATTCGGGGACGCGGGTGATGCTGACCGCCACCGAGGAGCTGCCGCCGGAGCTCGGCGCCGGGTTGCGTATCCTGTCCCTGGCACCGCCAACGGCTGGCGGCAGCGGCCCTAGCCTCTCGGCGGCATCGGAGCCGGTGGGGATCCACGACCTCGACCGGGTCACTCACCTGATCTACACCTCCGGCTCCACCGGCCGGCCCAAGGGCGTGGCGGGTACCCAGCGCCAGCTCCTGGCGCGCCTCGGTTGGGTGTGGCGGGCGCATCCTTTCGCGGCCGGCCCCTCCGGGGAGCAGGAGGTCTGCGCCCAAAAGACGCCCATGAGCTTCGTGGACTCGCTCTGGGAGCTTCTGGGGGCCGTGCTCCAGGGAGTGCCGACGGTGATTCTGCCCACCGAGGAGGTGCGCGACCCTCTGGCCTTGGTGGATCGCCTGGCGGAACATGGAATCTCCCGACTGTGGCTGGTTCCGACGCTGCTGCGCTCGATGCTCGACGGGGTGCCGGACCTGCGTCGGCGCTTGCCGCGGTTGGGCCTGTGGGTGAGCAGCGGCGAGGCGTTGCCGGCGGACCTCTTGGAGCGTTTCGAGGAGCGCATGCCGGGGGCCGTGCTGCTCAATCTTTATGGCGCTTCCGAGGCCTGGGACGCCGCTTGTTACGACCCCCGGAGCGACGACGGGCGCTGGCGGGTGCCGGTGGGCCGGCCCTTGGACGGGGTGCGGTTGATGGTCCTCAGCCCCCAGGACGAGGTCCAGCCCTTGGGGGTCGGAGGACAGATCTGGGTCTCCGGCGAGGTTCTGGCCCGCGGCTATTGGCGCCGTCCCGGATTCACCGCCGAGCGCTTTCGGCCCGATCCCCTGGGCCCCCCGGGGAGCCGTCGCTATGCCACCGGCGATCTGGGAGCGTGGCGCCGGGATGGCCAGATGCTCTATCTGCGCCGCTGCGATCATCAGGTCAAGATCCGCGGTTTTCGCATCGAGCCACGGGAGGTCGAGACGGCGTTGATGGGCCATCCGGCGGTGCAGGACTGCGTGGTGGTGGCCCAGGAGGAAGCCCTTGGAGGCGGCGGCGAGAGGCCGGCGGGGGGCGCCCGCCTGGTGGCCTACGTCGTGCTCCGGCGCCAGGTCGAAGGGCTCCTGGGGGAGCTGCGCCGGCATCTCCAGCAGCGGCTGCCGGAGTACATGGTGCCGGCCTTCTTCACCGTGCTGGACGAGTTGCCGCTGAATCCGTCGGGGAAGGTGGATCGGTCGGCCTTGCCGTCCCACGGCGCCGAGCGGCCCGAGCTGAGCACCGGCTACGTTGCTCCCGTGACCCCCTTGGAGCATGCCCTATGCGAGATCTGGGAGCAGGTGCTGGGGGTCGAGCGGGTGGGTGTCTACGACGATTTCTTCGCCCTCGGCGGAGATTCGGTGCTCGGAGTACAGGTGGCGGCGCGGGCGACGGAGGCGGGGCTCAAAGTGGTGCCGCGACAGATCTTCGAGTACCCCAACGTCGCCGAGCTGGCGGCGGCCTGCGGCGCCGGCGGCGAGGGTGCGGAGCAGGGCATGGTGGTGGGCGCCGCGGAGCTGACGCCGGCCCAGCGGGAGTTCTTCGACCGCCGGCCTGCAGATCTCCACCACAACAACCTGCCGCTGCTCTTGGAGGTGCCGGCGTCGGTAGACGGGGCGCCGCTGGACCGCCGTCTCTTGGCCTCTGCTCTGGAACATGTGCTGATCCACCACGATGGCCTGCGGGCGTCCTTCCTGCGGCTCGAGGAGCCGTCGTCCTCCGAGCTGCCCTCCGAAGGCTGGCGTCAGGAGATCGCCGGCGCGGAGGGGGCGCGGGTGGAGGTCCCGCTGTGGGATCTGCGGCGGTTGCGCCGCGAGCATCGCGGGCCCGCCCTCGACACCCTCTGCGGCATGCTGCAGTCCGGCTTCGACCTGCAACGACCGCCGCTGGTACGCCTGGCGCTGGTGCGTTGGGACGAGGACGGTGCTCTGCGGCTCTTCCTCACCGCCCATCACCTGGTGATAGACGGTGTCGGGCTGACCCTCCTCGTCCAGGACCTCCAGCGGGCCTACGGTCAGCTGGCCGCCGGGACGCCGGTGCACCTGCCCCCAAAGACCGAGTCGGTAGCAGCCTGGAGCGAGAGCTGGAGAGCGCTGGCTGGTTCCTCGGAGGTCCAGGAGCAAAAAGAACATTGGCTGGCTCTGACGTCGGCGGGGGTGGCTGGGCCGGTGCCGGATCATGTCGGCGGGGCGGGTACCGCGGCGTCGGAGGCGGTGCTCGAGACGGAGTTGCCGGCGGAGGTCACCGAGGCCTTGATCAAGGAGGTGCCGGCGAGCCATCGACTGGGAGTGGACGAGGTGTTACTGGCGGCCTTGGCCCGCGCCTGGCGCCGGGTGTCCGGGACTCCCCGGCTGCTGGTGGAGGTGGAGAGCCACGCGGCCCAGACCGTCGCCGGCGCCGGACTTCAGCGAACCGTCGGCTGGCTGAGCTTCTCCTATCCGGTATTGCTCGATCTGGAGGGGGCGGAAGGGACCGAAGAAGAACTGCGGCGGGTCAAGCGGTCGCTACGCCGGGACCCCCACGGTGGTCTGTCCTATGCCGCCCTGCGCTGGGCGGCGGAAGACCCCGATCTTCGCAAGCGCCTCGCCGCCATCGAGCCCGTCCTCGGCTTCGCCTATCTGGGGCATCAAGGCGAACCGGCTCTTGCCGCGCAAGACGGTGCGCCGGAGCCCGGTCAGGCGTTTCGGCCGGCGTCGGAGCCCTCCGGCGCACCGCGTAGCCCGCGCCAGCGGCTGCATCCGGAAGTGGCGGTAGAAGCGCAGGTCGAGGGGGGGCGGCTGCGGGTCTCCTGGAGCTATCCCCGGGACCGCTATGAACGGGCGACCCTCGAGGCGTTGGCGGCGGCGCTGGAGACCGAGGCCGGCGCCTTGGTGGAACATTGCCGCAACGCCGGTGCCGGCGAGCTGGCGCCGGAAGATCTCAACCTGCTGGAGCTGGATCAGGAGACCCTGGACTCGATCCTCTCCAAAGCCGATTTGGACGAGCTCTGAGAGGGTTGGACGAGAGACCATGGCCAAATCCAGGGATGTAGAAGACCTCTATCCGGCATCGCCGATGCAGATGGCGATGCTCTTCGAGGAGGAGGCGAATCCGGATCGCCGGACCTATGTGCACCAGCGCACCTGGGGGTTACGCGGCCCTCTGGACGCGGCGGCGCTGGCGGCGGCATGGCAGGCGGTGGTGGACCGCCACCCCATCCTGCGCACCTGCTTCGTCTGGAAGTCTTCCGACGTGCCGGTGCAGGTGGTCTTTCGCCGGGTTCGTTTCACCCTGCAGCAGGAGGATTGGACCGACTGCGACGACCGGGAGCAGCAGCGCCGGCTGCGCCGCTTCCTCGACGACGACCGGCGCCGAGGTTTCGAGACCCGCCGGGCACCGCTGACCCGGGGTGCCCTGCTGCGTCTCGCCGAGGATCGGCACCTCTTCGTCTGGACCCAGCACCACCTTCTCCTCGATGCCTGGTCCTATCCGCTGGTCCTGGAGGAGGTCTTCCACAGCTACCAGACCCTGCGCCGGAACTTGACGGTGGAGCTTCCGCCGCGGCCGCCCTACCGCAATTACATCGCCTGGTTGCAGCGTCAGAACGGTTCCGCCGGAGAGGCCTACTGGCAGGACCAGCTGAAGGACGTCGAACAGGCGACCCCCTTGGGCATTCCCCGCCGCGGCAGTCGGCGGCAGGGCTTCGGTGCCGTCGCCCGGGCGTTGCCGGCGGAGCTCTCCTCGGCCCTCGATTCCTTCGCCCGGCGCTCCCGGGTAACTCTCAATACCCTCGTGGAGGCAGCCTGGAGCCTGCTCCTAGGGTGCTACAGCGGCCGCCGGCGGGTGGTGTTCGGTGCCGTCGTCTCCGGCCGGCCTCCCTCCCTGGCCGGGGCCGACGCCATGATCGGGCTGTTCATCAACACCCAACCGGTGCCGGTGCGCCTGGATCCTCGGCGGCAGCTGGCCTCCTGGCTCCAAGAGCTTTTCGATCAGCGCTCCGAGGCTCGCCGTTGGGAGCATCTACCCCTCTCGACGGTGCGCAAGCAGAGCGCCGTGGCCGCCGGTCGGCCGCTCTTCGAGAGCCTGGTGTCGTTCCAGAACATGCCTTCGGAAGAGGGGCTGGCGGCGGCGGTGCCGGAGCTGGTGATCGAGGAGGGACAGGTGGTGGAAGAGCCTGGCCTGCCCTTGATCCTGGTGGCCATGCCGGGCCCTCGGACGGTGCTCGAAGCGCAATACGACCGCGCCAGCCTGGACGCCGTCGGCGCCCGCCGGCTGCTGGCTCACCTGGAGGTGCTGCTAAGCGCCATGGCTCGCCGGCCCGATGCGCGCTTGGGGGAGCTGTCCCCGCTGACGGCCGCGGAGCGCCAGCAGACCCTGGTGGAGTGGAACGACACCGCCGTTCCGGCGCCGCCGGTGGATCTCTACCAGCTGGTGCGCCGCCAGGCTCAGGCGGCGCCCCGGGCGCCGGCGCTGGTGGAGGAGGACGAGACCCTCGATCAGCAGATCGTGGACTATGGCGAGCTCCTGCAGCGGGTGGAAGCTTTGGCCCAGCGGCTACGGCGGGCGGGGGTTGGTCCAGGGGAGCTGGTGGCGGTGGTGGTGCGGCGGGGGGCGCCGCTGGCGGAGGCGATGCTGGCGGTGATGGCCGCCGGCGGTGTGGTTCTGCCGCTGGACAGTGAGCATCCTCCTCAGCGGTTGCGGGAGCTCCTCGATATCGCCCGTCCGCGGGCTGTCGTCGCCGGCGAGGACCGAGCTGCGGTGGTGCCAGAAGAGCTAGTCCGTATCGCGCCTCGGGGAGACTCCTCCGGGAGCCCGGCGCCGGAGCTGCCGTCACGGCTCTCCGCCAGCTCCGGCTACGCTTTCTTCACCTCCGGCTCCAGCGGTTTTCCCAAGGCGGTGGTGACAGGGTCCGCCGCCGCCTCTTCCTTCGCCGTCATGACCGCCCGGCGGCTGGGCCTGGGTGCCGGAGACCGGATGCTGCAATTCGCTTCGCCGGCTTTCGACGTGGTGTTGGAGGAGATCTTCCCGCCGCTCCTCTCCGGGGCCACGGTGATTTTCCCGCCGGCGGACCCACTGGTTCATCTGCGCGATTTCGAGCAGCTCTTGGCCCGTCGGCAGATCACCGTCGTCGAGTTGCCGGCCGGCTTCTGGGAACGCTGGGTCGAGGATTTGGAGGCTCGGGGGAGCGCGCCGCCGGCCTCGTTGCGCTGTCTTCTGCTGGGCTGTGACCGGCCCTCGGCCCGCGCCCTCGAAGCCTGGATCCAACTCGGCGGACCTCCGGTGCTTTCGGTCTTCGGCCTTACCGAGACCGGGGTGACCAATGCGTTGCAGCCCTACCCAGGGGGCGAGGCGGAGAACTTGCCCATTGGCCGGCCGGTGGACAACCATCGTCTCTATATCGTCGGGCCCCGGGGCCGGCCGCTGCCGCCGGCGGTGACCGGCGAGCTGTGGATCGCCGGTGCCGGGCTGGCTCGGGGGTATCGGGGCCGCCCGGCGGCCACCGCCGAGCGCTTCGTGCCGGATCCCTGGAGCCCCACCGGCGGAGAGCGGATCTATCGCACCGGCGACCGCGCCCGCTGGCGCCTCGACGGCCGGCTGGAGTTCCTCGGTCGTCTCGACCGTCAGCTCAAAGTGCGCGGGGTGCGGGTGGAACCGGCGGAGGTGGAGACCGTCCTGACCTCCCACCAACAGGTGACCGCCGGCTCCGTCGTGCCCCGGCGCGGCGCTGCCGGCGAGGTGGCGCTGGCGGCCTTCGTGGTGGCGGCGGATCCGGCGCCCGATTCCTCGGAGCTCCGACAGCACCTGGGGCAGAGCCTGCCGGAGGCCATGGTCCCCACCCATTGGACCTTTCTCGACGAGCTGCCCTTGACCTCTCGGGGCAAGATCGATCGCCGAGCTTTGGAGCAGCGCGCCCAGGAGACCACCGCCGGCGCCGAGATCCTGCCCTCCCGGGCCCCGGAGACGCCGGTGGAGGAGCGGCTTGCGGAGATCTGGCGCGATGTCCTGGGGGTCTCGGAACTGGGAGTCGGGGATGACTTCTTCGCCCTCGGTGGTGACTCCATCTTGGCGCTGCAGATCACCTCCCGGGCCCACCGCGCCGGCTTGCGGGTGACCACCCGGCAGATCTTTGAGCATCCGACGGTGGAGGGCCTGGCGGCCGTCGCCACCGCCGCCGAGGACGATGGAGAAGCCGCGGCGGAGCAGGGACCGGTGACCGGAGAATCGCCCCTCACCCCGATTCAGCATTGGTTCTTCCACCTCTCGTCCCAAAATCCCCATCACTTCACCATGCCGGTGCTCTTGGAGCTGGGGGAGCCTTGGCCCTTGGGACGGCTGCAGGCGGCTTTGACGGCGATAGTGGTGCACCACGATGCCCTGCGCTCCCGCTTCCTCTTCGAAGGGGGTGGGGCGGTACGGCAGATCTTCCTGCCGCCGGGTCCGCAGGAGGGGGTGCCGTTCCAGGTCTTCGATCTCCGTGGTCTGCCGGAGGAGCCGGCGCGCCGGCAGCTGACGCGCCTCGCCGCGGGGCTCCAGCGCCGGCTCCACCTCTCCCGAGGACCGTTGTTCCGGGCGGTCGTCTTCGAGCTCCCCGGGGAGCTGGGGCGGCGCTTGTTGCTGGTGGCCCATCATCTGGTGGTGGACGTGATCTCCTGGCAGGTGGTGGTGCAGGATCTGCTGGCTCTGCTGCGGGAACCGGAGGCGCCGCTGTCGGCCAAGACCACCTCTTTCCGCACCTGGGCCCAGCGGCTCCGGGGCTGGGCGGGTAGCCCGGCGGCCCGCCGGCAGGTCTCCCACTGGCTGGCCGAAGCCGATCCGCCACCGGCGCTGCCCCGGGACTTCGAGGACGGCGAGAACACCGAGGCCTCCGCCACCACTCTCGATCTGAGCCTGGATCCGCAAAATACCGAGAGGCTGGTACGGACGTTGCCCGCCAGCGGCCACGGCCGCCTGGAAGAAGCCCTGCTGGCGGCGGTGACGGAGGCCGTCGGTGCCTGGACCGGTGAGTCGCGGCTGTGGGTGGACGTGGAGGGACACGGCCGCAGCGGCCTGTTTGACGATTTGGATCTCTCTCGTACCGTCGGCTGGTTCGCCACCCTGCAGCCGCTGGCGGTGGACCTGCGCTCCGCCGCGGGCCCGGCGGAGCGGCTGGTGGCGGCCCGGCGGGGACTGGATCAAGGCGGCCAAGCCTTCGGTGCGGTGCGCTTCCTGGCACCCGACGAGGAGCTGCGGCGCCGGCTCGCGGCGTTGCCGCCAGCCCCGGTGCTATTGAACTATCTCGGGCAGATCACCCGCGGCGTCGATCAGGAGGCCACCGAAGGCCCGGCGCCGCTGGTGCTGGCGGCGGAGGATGTGGGACCGATTCAGGATCCCCGGGAGCGCCGCACTCACCTGCTGGAGATCAATGTAGGCGTGGCTGGGGAGCGCCTCGAGGTAGCCATCACCTACAGCCGGCAGGTGCACCGGGAGGAGACCGTTGGCCGTTTCGGGAAGGAGCTACTGGCGGCCCTGCGCCGGTTCGCCGCCTGGTGTGTGGAAGCGCCGCCGGCGAAGGGCCTGGCGGCGAGGCCGCAGATCTCGAATCTGTCGGGGCTCGACGAGCGGGAGGTCCAGGCCCTTTCCCAGCGGCTGGAGGAGGGGCAGCAGCTGCAAGACGTCTATCCGCTCTCGCCCTTGCAGCAGGGCATGCTCTTTCACGCTCTCTACCAGCCCAGCGCCGGGGTCTATCTCGCCCAGGCGGTGGTGAGCTTCCCCCGGTGGCTGGATCTCGGCGCCTTTGCTGCCGCCTGGCGGGATGTGCTGGACCGCTTCGAGGTATTGCGCACGGGCTTCGTTTGGGAGCAGCTGGAACATCCCCAACAGGTGGTGGTACGGGGGCTGGAGCTGCCGCTGACGGTGGAGGATCACCGGCGGCTGAGCCCGGAGGATCAGCGGCTGCGCCACGATGCGCTGCTACGCCGGGACCGCGCCCGGGGCTTCGATCTGCAGCGTCCGCCGCTCATGCGTCTGCACTTGACTCGCCAGGGGGACGAGCTCTGGCAGATGGTCTGGACCTTCCAGCAGATGCTCTTCGACGGCTGGAGCCTGCCCCTCATCTACCGCGACTTGATGATGCTCTACGACGGTCACCGCCGCCGCCAGCCCCCAGCCCTGCCCCCGGCCCCGCCGTTTCGGCGGTACATCGCCTGGCTCCAAGAACAGGACGATGCCGAGGCGGCGGAGTATTGGCGCCGGACGCTGGCAGGGGTGGAGGAGCCGACGCCGCTGCCCCGGGACCGCGTTGGCGTGGCGGCGGAGGCGCGGCCGGAGGGCTATGAGGAGCAGCGGGTGTTCTGGACCGGCCGCCGGGCGGAAGAGCTGCGGCAGCGCGCCCGCCGGGGACGCTTTACGCTCAATACTTTGATTCAGGGAGCCTGGGCGCTGGCCCTGGCGAGCTACGCCGGCGTCGGCGAGACGGTCTTCGGCGCCACCGTGGCGGGACGCCCCGCGGAGCTAGAAGACGTAGAGGAAATGGTGGGGCTGTTCATCAACACCCTGCCGGTGCGCATCCCCACCCGAGGCCGGCAGACCGTGGGAGCCTGGCTGCAGGAGCTCCAGCGACAGCAGCTGGAACGCCAGCGCTTCGCTCGGCTGCCCCTGGCGGAGATACAGCGTCTCGCCGGCGTGGCCTCCGGCCGACCCCTCTTCGAGACCCTCTTGGTGGTGGAGAATTATCCTCTGGACGCGGTGCGGGACGGCCTGCAAGGGGAGGCCTCGGACCTGAGTGCGGCGGCGGCCCAGGAGCTGGTACCGGAGGAGTTCCAGACCCTGGAGAAGTCGAGCTACCCGCTGAGCCTCATCGCCCATCCCGAGACCGAAGTGGAGCTGGTGCTGGCCTATTACCGGCGAATCTTCGATCCGTCCACGGTGGGGCGGCTGGGGAGGACTCTTACCCACCTCGCCGAGTCCCTGGCGGGGGATCTCGACCGGTCTTTGGATGCGGTACCCCTGCTACCACCGGTGGAGGCCCACCACCTGCTGGTGGAGGCCAACGACAGCGCGGCGGTGATCCCGGCAGCGGGCTTGGCGGAGGTCTTCGAGGCGCAGGCCCGCCGCACCCCGGAGGCGCCGGCGGTGGTCTGCCGGGGCGAAACCTACGATTATCGGTGGCTGCGGGACCGTGCTTGGAAGTTGGCGAGCCGGCTCCAAGGCCGCGGGGTGAGCCCGGGCAGCCGGGTGGCGGTGCTCCTGGAGCGATCGGCGGAGCTGCCGGTGGCGTTGTTGGCGGTGCTGCGGGCGGGGGCCGCCTACGTGCCCCTGGACCCTTCCTATCCCGCCCGCCGGCTTCGCTGGATGCTCGATGACTCCGGCGCGGCGTTGGCCATGGGCCGGGGAGCGCCGCCCGCGGCCCTCGACGGCTGGACCGGCGGGTGGATGGACTTGGCGTCGGACGACGCCGACGGACAGGCGGGGGCCGCGGGCGCAGCGCCGGCGCCGGCTTCTTGCTCCGCCGATCGCCTGGCCTACCTGGTCTACACCTCCGGTTCCACCGGCCGTCCCAAGGGCGTTGGGGTCAGCCATGGGGGGGTGCTGCGGTTGGTGTGCAACACCGACTACCTGCAGGTACGCCCCGAGGACCGGGTGGCCCACGCCGCCGACCCCGCTTTCGACGCCGCCACCTTCGAGCTCTGGGCACCGTTGCTCAACGGCGGGACGGTGGTGGTGTTGGAACCGGCGGCGACCCAATCCCCGGAGAGCCTGGCGGCGGCGCTGGAGGAGCGGCAGGTCAACGTGCTCTTCCTCACCACCGCTCTGTTCAACCAGGTAGTGCACCATCGGCCGGAAGCCTTCCGGCGTCTGCGGTGCTTGCTCTTCGGCGGCGAAGCGGTGGATCCCCTTCGCGTGCGCCGGCTCCTCGCCGACGCTCCGCCGCGGCGGCTGCTGCACGTCTACGGCCCCACCGAGGACACCACCTTCGCCACCTGGCACCGGGTGACGGCGGTGGCGGAGCACGCGGCGACGGTGCCCATCGGCAGACCGGTGGCCAACACCGCCGTCTACGTGGTGGACGGCGGTGGCCGGCCGGTGCCGCGGGGAGCTCCCGGAGAATTGCTCCTGGGCGGGCCGGGCCTCGCCCGGGGCTATCTGGGCCGGCCTGCTCGCAGCGCTCAGGTTTTCGTACCGAATCCGTTCTCCTCGACGCCCGGGGAGCGGCTCTACCGCACCGGGGATCGGGTGCGGACCAACCACCGAGGGGAGCTGGAATTCCTCGGCCGCGGGGATCGCCAGGTCAAGCTGAGGGGTTTTCGCATCGAGCTCGGAGAGGTCGAGTCGGTGCTGGCGTCCCACCCGGCGGTGGCCGAGGTGGCGGCGATGGTGCACCGCTCCGAGGGCGGTGAGGGCAAGTTGGTGGCCTATCCGGTGCTCGGGGGCTCCACCGTGCCCTCGGCGGCGGACTTCCGCGCCTTTCTCGCCGAGCGCCTGCCGGACTACATGATTCCCGCCCTCTACCTACCGCTCAAGGAGCTCCCCCTCACCCCCCACGGCAAGGTGGACCGGGCGGCTCTGCCGGTGCCCGAGGGCCAGCGCCCGGACGTCTCCGCTCCCTACGAAGCTCCCCAGGGGCCGGTGGAGGAGCAGCTGGCGGAGATCTGGCAGGAGGTGCTCCAGCTTCGGCGCATCGGCCGGCGGGACAATTTCTTCGAGCTCGGCGGCGACTCCATCCTGAGCATCCAGATCAGCGCCCGGGGCCAGCGGGTGGGGCTGCGGATCCGGCCGCGGCAGGTCTTCGAGCAGCCGACGGTGGCTCAGCTGGCGGAGGTGGTGGAACAGATATCCACCGCCGTCGGGGACCTGGCGGCGGCAGAGGAGATCGGCGAGCTGCCGTTGCTGCCCATCCAGCGTTGGTATTTCGAACGCCGTCCGAGCCGGCCTCATCACTTCAACCAGTCGCTCTTGCTGCATCCCCGGGAGCGCTTGCCCCGGCACGGCCTGACCCGCGCCGTGCGCGCCTTGATGGTGCGTCACGGAGCGCTGCGGCTGCGCTTCTCCCGCGAGGGAGACAAATGGTCCCAGGAAGTGCTGCCGGAGGCGGCGGTGTCTCCGGTGTGGATCGATCTCACCGCCCTCGGTGCCGCTGGCGCCGAGGAGATGGAGCGCCTCAATCAGGGATTTCAGACCAGCCTCGATCTATTTCGGGGACCCCTGCTGCGCTGCGTCGGCTACGACTTGATCCCCGCCGCCGCTTCGCCGTCGGCAGCCGCGGAGCAGCGGCTGTTGCTCGTCGTTCATCACCTGGCGGTGGACGGTGTTTCCTGGCGCATCCTGCTCGAAGATTTGCAGACCGCTTACTCCCAGCTGTTGAAAGGTGAAGAGATCGCTCTGCTCCCCACCGGTACCTCGCTGCGGCGCTGGGCGCAGGGGCTCGAAGCCTACGCCGAGAGCCCGCAGCTGGCGGCGGAGGCGGAGTATTGGCGTGCAGCGGCGCGCTCCGGCGGTGTGCCGCTGCCGCGGGACTTCTCCTCGCCACGGCGCGGTGCCGAGGACTCCTCCGTGCTCGAAGAGCTGTCGCCGGAGAGCACCGAGCCGCTGTTGACGGAGCTTCCTCGGGCCTTCGGCTGCCGGCTGGACGAGGCATTGTTGGGGCTGCTGGCGCTGGTGCTCGCGGAGTGGAGCGGTGCACAGCAG
>JAXHTF010000155.1 GCA_034211275.1 Acidobacteriota bacterium | reverse complement strand
GGTATGACGCCGGTGGAACAGCTCACCGCCATCCGCGCCGAGGTCAATCCCATCATGCAGCAGGCGGTGGAGCTGTGGCACGGCGAGCTCCTGCCCCAGCTCGCCGAGGCGGGAATCAACGTGGTCGCCTACTCCGAGCTGCGAGGCAAACAGCGCAAACTCCTGCGCCGCCACTTCAAACAAGAGATCTTCCCGGTGCTCACGCCCCTGGCCTTCGATCCGGGGCATCCCTTCCCCCACATCTCCAACCTCAGCCTCAACCTGGCGGTGGTGGTGCGGGACCCGGTCCACGGTGAGCGCTTCGCCCGCCTCAAAGTGCCCCAGACCTTTCCCCGCCTGCTGCGCATCCCCACCGAGGAAAGGGCTGCCAGCTACGAGCGCCTGGGGCTGGTGGAGATCAAGAGCCCCAACTTCATCTGGCTCGACGAAGTAGTGGCGGAGAATCTGGATCTCCTCTTCCCCGACGTCGACGTGGTCGCCGCCTACCCCTTCCGGGTCACCCGCGACGCCGACCTGGAGATCGAGGAAGACGAAGCGTCGGACCTCATGCAGGCCATGTCCGAGGTCGTGGGCCAGCGCCACTTCGGCTCCGCGGTGCGGCTGGAAGTCGACGAGAAAATCCCCGAGCGGGTGCGCGACATCCTGCTCCAGAACCTCGAGCTGGCGCCCTACCAGGTCTTCACCACCCGCGGACCCATCGGTCTGGCGGACTTGTCGGAGCTCACCTCCGTTGACCGCCCGGAGCTCAAATACACTCCCTTCGCGCCGGTGGTACACCCGGTGGCGGCCCGGGACGAGACTCACTTCAGCGTCCTGCGCCGGCACGACCATCTGCTCTACCACCCCTACGACAGCTTCAACCCGGTGGTCTCCTTCCTGCGCGAGGCGGCCCGGGATCCGGACGTCCTGGCCATCAAACAGACCCTCTACCGGGTAGGCCCCAACTCCCCCATCGTCCACGCCCTGCGGGAGGCGCGGGAGAACGGCAAACAGGTGGCCGTGCTGGTAGAGCTCAAGGCGCGCTTCGACGAGGAGAACAACATCGTCTGGGCCCGCGCCCTGGAGCGCGCCGGGGTGCACGTGGTCTACGGCGTGCTGGGGCTCAAGACCCACTCCAAGATCTGTCTGGTGGTGCGCCGGGAGCGCGAGGGCATCCGCCGCTACGTGCACCTGTCCACCGGCAATTACAACCCCATCACCGCCCGCATCTACACCGACATCGGCTACTTCACCACCGATCCCAAGATCGCCGAAGACGTCTCGGATCTCTTCAACGCCCTCACCGGCTACTCCAACAAGACCGAGTACAACAAGATCCTGGTGGCGCCGGAGCGCATGCGCCAGCAGCTGCTGTCGCGCATCGAGCGGGAGATCCGCAACCACGAGAAGAACGGTGGCGGCCACCTGGCCTTCAAAATGAACGCCCTGGTGGACAAGGACTGCATTCGCGCCCTCTACCGCGCCTCCCGCGCCGGCGTGAGGGTGGACCTGCAGGTGCGCGGCATCTGCTGCCTGCGGCCCCAGGTTCCGGGGGTGAGCGAGAACATCACCGTCACTTCGGTGGTGGGTCGCTTCCTCGAGCACAGCCGCATGTACTACTTCCGCAACGGCGGCGAGGAAGAGATCCTGGTGGGCAGCGCCGACCTCATGCCCCGCAACCTGGACGGCCGGGTCGAGGTGCTCTTCCCCGTGGGCGATGCGCGGCTGCTCAGCGCCCTCAAGGACGAGATCCTCATGGTCCACCTGCGGGACAGCGCCAAGGCCCGCCGCCTGCTGCCGGACGGCAACTACGAGCAGGTCCAGCCGCCGGAGGGCGAAGAGCCTCTCAATTCGCAGGAGCGCATGCTCGCCAGCCACGGAGCTTGGCGGCTAGAGGAGTAGGTATGACCGACGCCCCCCCATCCCAGAGCCACCAGCCCTCGGACCGCACTTTGCCGGTGCAAGATCCCCGGCTGGTCCCCTTCCTGCCGCTGATCTATGTCGCCTGGTCCGATGGCGATTTGACCCCCGATGAGATCCGAGAGATCTGCCGGCGCATCGACCAGCGGGAGGACCTGGATCACGACTGCCGGCAGGCGCTGGGGCGCTGGCTCGACCCCGAGAAGCCCCCCGCCGCGGCGGATCTGCAGCGCATGCTGAGCGTCATCCGCCAATACGGCGACGCTCCGGGCTCGCCCTCGCTGGCCGATCTGGGCATCGAGCTGGCGCGGCTGGACCAGCGGGTCGAGGGGGTCGAACGGCAGGCTTTGGAAGAAGTGGAACAAGCTCTGGGGCTCGCCACCCGCGAGGCCGCCCGGCTGCTGCTGGCGGATGGCCGGCCGAAGCCCGAGGAGGCTGCCGAAAGGCCCGCCCCGGCCTTCGACGTCGAGGCCCTGGCCCACCTGCTGGACGCCTCTCACCACCAGCTGCGCAACGAGGTGCGCCGGCTGCTAGGCACCGAAGCCTTCGCTTACGAACCGGAGCTCGACCGCAGGGCCTATCGGGAGAAGGTGCTGCGCCTGGTGAAGATCCTCGCCGACCACGGCTACGGCGGCCTGAGCTTCCCCACGACCACCGGCGGCGGCGGTGAGATGAGCGCCTTCATCGCCGTCTTCGAGACCCTGGCCTACGGCGACCTCAGCGTGCTGGTCAAATTCGGCGTGCAGTTCGGTCTCTTCGGCGGCAGCATCCTGCAGCTCGGCACCGAGGAACACCACCGCCGCTACCTGGCGGACGTCGCCAGCCTCGAGCTCCCCGGCTGTTTCGCCATGAGCGAGACCGGCCACGGCTCCAACGTCCGGGACATCGAAACCGTCGCCCGCTACGACGTCGCCAGCGAGGCCTTCATCATCCACACGCCGGATCCTTCGGCGCGCAAGGATTGGATCGGCAACGCCGCCCTCCACGGCCGGTTGGCGACGGTCTTCGCCCAGCTGGAGATCGGTGCGGAAGAGTACGGCGTCCACGCCTTCCTGGTGCCCATCCGCGACGCCCAGGGCCAGCCCCTGCCGGGAGTGGAGATCAAGGATTGCGGCCACAAGCTGGGACTCAACGGCGTCGACAACGGCCGCCTGGGCTTTGACCAAGTCTCCATCCCCCGGGCGAACCTCCTGGACCGCTTTGCCTCGGTGGCGGCGGACGGCACCTACGAAAGCCCCATCCCCTCCGCCGGCAAGCGCTTCTTCACCATGCTCGGGACCCTGGTGGGGGGCCGGGTGAGCGTTGCCCTGGCGGCCCTGTCAGCGGCCAAGAGCGGCCTCACCATCGCCGTACGCTACGGGGACCGGCGGCGCCAGTTCGGACCCGCCGGCGAGGCCGAGGTGCGCATCCTCGACTATCTCAGCCACCAGCGCCGCCTGCTGCCGCGGCTGGCCACCACCTATGCATTGCACTTCGGCCTGCGCCATCTGGCCCGGCGTTACGAGGAGAGCAGCGACGACGACCGCCGCGAGGTGGAAACCCTCGCCGCCGGCCTCAAGTCCTACAGCTCCTGGCACACCATCGACACCCTCCAAACCTGCCGCGAGTGCTGCGGCGGCAAGGGCTACCTGACGGAGAACCGCTTCGCCACCCTCAAGGCCGACACCGACGTCTTCGCCACCTTCGAGGGCGACAATACGGTGCTCCTACAGCTGGTGGCCAAGGGGCTGCTGTCGGGCTACAAGCGGCGGTTCGGGGAGATGAACGTCTTCGACATGGCGCGCTACGTGGCGGAACGGGCGGCCACCGGCCTGGCGGAGCTCAATCCGGTGATCACCCGCCGTTCCGACGAGGAGCATCTGCGGGATCGGGACTTCCAGCTCGCCGCCCTGCGCTGGCGTGAAGAGCATCTCCTGGGCTCGGTGGCCCGGCGGCTGAAGAAGCGCATCGACGACGGCATGGACTCCTTCCAGGCGATGATCCAGGTCCAGGACCACCTTCTCAAGCTCGCCCTGGCCCACGTCGAGCGGGTGCTCTTAGAGCAATTCGCCGCGGCGCTGGAAGCCTGCGAGGACGAGGCTCTGCGGGAGATCCTCACCGACGTCTGCGACCTCTTCGCCCTCGCCCGCCTGGAAGCGGACCGGGGCTGGTATTTGAGCCAAGGCTATGTCGAGGCGGGCAAGTCCAAGGCCATCCGCAACCTGGTCAACGACCTCTGCCGCCAGCTCCGCCCCCAGGCGGTCCCCCTGGTGGACGCTTTCGCCATCCCCGACGAGGTTCTCGCGGCCCCCATCGCGACCTAGTCAGCCCACTGACCCGCTTGCTGAGCATCCTGTATTCCGAGCGAGCAGCGTTGCTGGAAGTGGGGGCCTGATTGGGACGGAGCGAGGACTCGGAGGCGCCCGGACTCAGGCACGAGTTCCAGCGGAAAGACGCGCGGAACTGTTTGAACGAAGTGAGTTTTCCGCGCGCCGCTGGAACTCGACAGCCTGAGCCGGCAGCTCGCGCCGACGCCCCGAGCGAGTACCAAGCAGGACCCCACTTCCTCACAGCTGCCGAGCCGCGGGGTCAGTGAGGCCGGAAGCGCAGCACCATGGCGGCACCGCTGGCGGCGAGGACCAGGCCGATGTAGAACCAGATTTCCGGCGCCGTCTTGGGCTTGTGCCAGGTCATGCTCACCAGGGTGGCGATCACCGGTGCTCCCGCGAAGACCAGCGGTGCCACCACGATGGGTGAGCCGCCGGTCTTCATCGCCAGGATCACGCACAGCGCCCCCACGGCGCCGAAGACGCCGGCGGTGGTGGATAGCGCCATGCCCTTGGTGGTGAACTCCCAAGGCTCCATCTTGGCCCCCAGCAGCCCCAGGGGCACGAGCACCGCGGTCAGAAAGTAAGCGAGGCCGACGAAGAGGAAAGCCCGCAACGAGCCTCCCTTGAAGGCCACCTGGCCGGCGTGAATGGTGGGCACATAGCAGCCCCAGGCCAAAAAGGCCCCGACGACGAAAAACATCCAAAGCTTCATGGAATCTCCTCAAGGTCCGGTGGAGGCGGCATCCTATCGCAAGGTTCCGGCGCTCCCCGATGTCGTCGAGACCTCCTCCCCGGGGCAAGCCTGCTACAATCCCAGCCTTCCATGAGCTGCTCAAGGCCCCAGGCCGCGACCACCGTCTCCCGCCGGTCCCCGGCGGATTCCCCTCCCTCTCGGCGGACGCGCCGGGACCGGGAGAAGGCATTCCGAAGGGCGCTGGCCCGGCGAACGGCTGGCGGAATTCTGGCCGGGGGGATGATGGGCCTGCTGCTCCTGAGCGGCTGTGGTTCCCCGGAGCCCGCCGGCCTTTCCGAACCGCCGCCGCCAGCGGAAGCCGACCGCCGAGCCCTGTTCCGAGACGTCAGCACCCCAGCCGGCCTCGACTTCCGCCACCACAACGGCATGACCGGCGAGCTCTACTTCGCCGAAATCTTCGGCGCCGGAGCGGCCATGCTCGATTACGACGGCGACGGCGATCTGGACCTCTTCCTACCCCAGGGGCATACCCTGGGCTCCGGCGAAGAGCCGAGGCCGGAGGCCCAAGGAATGGAGGCTCGAGGGCGGCTGTTCGAGAATCTTCTCGGCGCCGAGGGCAAGCTCCGCTTCCAGGACGTCACCGACGCCAGCGGCCTGGATGCCCGGGGCTACGGCATGGGCGTGGCGGTGGGGGACTTTCACAACGACGGCCACCCGGACCTCTACCTGGCGAACTTCGGTCCCGACCAGCTGTGGCGCAACCGCGGCGACGGCACCTTCGAGGACGTCACCGCCACCGCCGGTATCGACGACCCTCTGTGGTCCACCAGTGCCGCCGCCTTGGACTACGATGGCGACGGCTGGCTCGACCTCTACGTGGTGCACTACACCGACTTCAGTCTCGCCACCCACAAGCCGTGCCAAAACTCCGCCGGCCGCCCCGACTATTGCGGCCCCGCCAGCTACCGTGGCGTGGCGGACCGGCTGCTGCGCAACCGCGGCGACGGCACCTTCGAGGACGTCACCGTCGCCGCCGGCCTGGCGGATCTGCGGGAGCCCGGCCTCGGCGTGGTGGCGGCGGACCTGGATGGCGACGGCCCCATCGATCTCTATGTCGCCAACGACATGCGCCCCAACCAGCTATGGCACAACCGCGGCGACGGCACCTTCGAGGACCGCTCCCTCCTCGCCGGCACGGCGGTGAACTTCGATGGCCAGGCGGAGGCCAGCATGGGAGTGGACGCCGGGGATCTGGATCTCGACGGCGATCTGGACCTCTTCATGACCCATCTCGACGGCGAGACCAACACCCTCTACCTCAACGACGGCGACGGCCTGTTCCGGGACGGCACCGCCACCAGCGCTCTGGGGCTGGCCAGCGTGCCCTTCACCAGCTTCGGCACTGCCCTGGTGGACTACGACGGCGACGGCTGGCTCGACGTGGTGACGGTGAGCGGAGCGGTGAAGATCCTCGAAAGCCAGGCCCGAGCCGGCGACGAGCTGCCTCTCAAGCAGCCCAACCAGCTCTTCCGCAACCGCGGCGGTGGGCAGTTCGAGGACGTCTCCGCCGGCGCCGGCCCCGGCTTCACCACCGCCGAGGTCAGCCGCGGCACCGCCGTCGGCGATCTGGACAATGACGGCGACCCGGATCTACTGATCAGCAACAACCACGGTCCGGCGCGGCTGCTGAAGAACTCCCGCCACCCCGGCGAGACCTGGCTGGGCGTCCGTCTGGTCTTGCCCGAAGCTGGCGGTCGTGACGCCCTGGGGGCCGAGATCCGGATGGTCCTGGACGACGGCCGCGTGTTGTTGGGGCGGGCACGCACCGACGGCAGCTACCTCTCCGCCAACGATCCCCGGGTGCTCTTCGCGCCGGGCAAGAGCCGCATCGAGAGCTGTGAGGTACGCTGGCCCGACGGCCTCCGGGAGCTCTTCCCTGCGCCCCCGGCAGGGACCTACACCACTCTCGCCCGAGGCACCGGAACCGGCACCGACACCGCCACCGAAGAAGCACCATGAGCCGCTTCCGACCTTCGCCGAGGTGGGGACAAGATCCCATGACCGCCCGGACCAGCCAGAGCCCCCCAACCATCCGGGGCCCGAGGAAGTCTCCGCGGAGGCTGCTTCCGGCGGGCGCGCTGTGGTTGATGGGAGCTATCCTGATGGGGATCCTGAGCTCCTGCTCCGAGCCACCAGCACCGTTGCGGCCGGTGCCCGCCCCCACCGCCCTCGACACCCTCGATCCGCCGGTCCGCGGCGCTTACCTCCAGCGCCGCAGCCACCTCGACCGCCTGCTGGCCGCCGAGACCGAACCCGCGGAGCTCGCCCAAGCCTTCGGGGAGCTGGGAATGTGGCTCCACGTCTACCGCTACCGCAATGCCGCCGAAGCCGCCTATCGCAACGCCGAAGACCTGGCACCGGACGAGCTGCGCTGGCCCTTCTATCGGGCTCATCTCTATCTTCTAGAGGGAGATCAGGCCGCCGCCGGCCCGTTGCTGGAACAACTGCTGGAGGAGATGCCGGAGGATCCGGTGCTCCGAGTCTGGCTGGGCGAGGTGCGGCTGGGCCAAGGCCGCCACGCCGAGGCCGCCAAGCTCTTCCGCACCGCACTGGAAATGGCCCCCGACACAACCCGGGCGCGGCTGGGAGCCGGCAAAGCGGCACTGGCCTCCGGCGACGCCCAGCGGGCCGTGGACATCCTTCAGCCGCTGCTGGAGGCGTTTCCGGAAGCCTCGGAGATTCAACACAGCCTGGGTCTCGCCTACCGCAACGCCGGAGACCTGGACCGGGCCCGCCAGCTTCTCGCCGAGGCCGGCGGCGGTGGCGAACCTCTGCCTCTCTCGCACCCCCTCCTCGAAGAAATGCAAGCCCTTCGGGTCTCCGCGGAGACCTACGCCGCCAGGGGCAACCAGGCGCTAGCGGAAGGCCGCTTCCCGGAGGCAGTGGAATGGCTGCGCCGGGCCGCCGCCATCGATCCCGGCGACCGGGACATCCGCATCAATCTCGGGCAGGCCTTGCTCCGCGCCGGCCGCGTTGACGACGGGCTGACGGAATACGACGCTTTGCTGCAACGGGAACCGGGAATCCCCTTGGCCCTCTTCGGCCGCGGCCTGGCCCACAGCCTCGCCGGCGACAACGCAGCGGCCATCGCCGACTTCCGCGCCGCCGCGGAGGCCGATCCCCGCTATCTGGAAGCTCGTCTGAATCTCGCGCAGCTGCTACGCACCGAAGGCCGGCTGGAAGAGGCGCTGGAAAGCTATCAGGCCGCCATCGAGCTCGATTCCACCCAGCGCCCGGCGCGCCTCTGGCGCACCGCCCTGCTGGCCCAGCTAGGGCGCCGGGACGAAGCCCGCCGAGCCCTGGCAGACGATCTCCGCCTCTTCCCCGACGATCCGGAACTCGCCACCCTGGAGTCTCGGCTGATTCTCTCCAACCCCCGATCAACCCCAGCCCAGCGCCAACAGACTCTCGAAGGGGCCCTCGCCGGCTACCGCGCCCAGCCGCTGCTGGTGCGGGCGGAGACCGTGGCCATGGCCTACGCCGCTCTCGGAGATTTCGAGAGCGCGATCCAATGGCAAACGGCGGCGGCCGAAGCCGCCGCCGCCAGTCCCTTCCCCGACGCCGCCGTCTGGACCCGGGAGCGCCTGGAGCGCTACCGCCGGCAGCAGCCCTTGGAGGCCCCCCGACACCCGCGGGAGCGCCCCACCAATATCGGCGTGCGCCCTCCCGCAGGCTCCTGAAGGCGCGGCCTCACTGGATAGTGTCCTAGTTTGAATTCGCTCAGGCCTCGGCACTGCTGCCACCGCAGGCGGGTCGAGTCGGAGCGGCGCGCGGAAAACTCACTTCGTTCAAACAGTTCCGCGCGTTTTTCCGCTCCGCCTCTTGCCTGCGGTGGGCGCCTCGGAGTCTTCGCGGAATTCAATCTAGGACACTACCCCTCACTGCCTCTAGAAAGCGGCCTACTTCACCAGCCGCAGGGTCAGCGGATACTCATAGTGCTCGCCGTTGGCTGCCTTCACCGTCGCCACGATGGTCAGAACGACATCCGCGATGGCCAGCAGGATCAGGAACGGCAGACCGATGAGCAGCATCGACAGGATGATGAAGACGATCATCCAGAAGGTGACGTTGATCTGGAAGTTCAGCGCCTCTCTTCCGTGATGATCGACGAAGGCCGACGAGTCCTTCTTGATCAGCCACAGGACCAGCGGCGCGATGATGTTGCCCAGCGGGATCACGAAGCCGAGGAAGGTCGACAGGTGGCAGAAGAGCGCCATATTGCGTTCGTCCTGGCTCAGGTTGCCTCCGGAAGCTCCCCCGGGCGTGCCCATGGGAGGAGGAGGCGGGCTGGCCTGACCGGCCCCTGGCGAGCTACCAGCCCCGGCGGCAGAGTCCGCCCCCGCCGCCGCGGCAGCCGCTTCAGAAGCAGCCCCCGGAGCCGTACCGGCACCACCCTCGGCTTCGGGGGGAGGAGGAAAGGCGGATTCGTCGTTGGAGTAGGGATCTGAGGCCATAGAGCTCGTCCTTTCTGCGCCGGGCTCTCCAGGTCGTCGAGACGACTTCGGGAGGCCATCCGGCCGCGCGTCGTTCAGAGGAAGATCCTCATTCTACCGTCTAGAACTACGCGGACGACGCCTCAGCGTGTTTCATTCTCTGCTTTCCTGCCCCTCGTCGTAGCCACTACAGCGCCCCCCCACGGGCCAAGAATCAATCGGCCCCGGGGCCGATCCTGCAATCCTGGCCCACTGCGGGCCAAAGCCCCGCCCCGGGATCAATCCCGGGGCTACCCAGGACACCGCCGGATGAATCCGGCTCCCCAGACTCTGCTCAGAGCCTTCTTGCTCCCACGCTTCAGCGTGGGAGCCCAGGGGAGACGCTCCAGCGTCGGGGGTGGGGGTGTGAATCCGGTCAGCCCCAGGGATCTCGCTACGAAGGCTCACCCGCCCCGCTGGAGCGGGGCCTCGGCGTTGGTGCAAAGCGCACGAGTGTTGGTTCCCACGCTGGAGCATGGGAACCAGGAGATCTGTGCTCTCCCCTCCGGAGCCAGCGGAGCTGGCGGAACCTGAGTAGCCCGGGGATTGGATCCCCGGGCGGAGGTGCCGAGACCACCAACCTTTCCTACTGCCCTCACCCCCTTCGTCATTCCCGCAAAGGCGGGAGTGACGAGTTTTGAGGTACTCGCGAGTGAGGAACAGGAGCCTTCAACCCAAGAGAGTTTCAGGTCAGAGGTCTTCATAAGAGCCGCCGCAACCTCAGCCGTGGTAGAAGACCTCGCGCACGATCTTGCCGTCCTTCCAGGTCTGCAGCGCCACCTGCTTCTGCACCACCCGCTCACCGCCGGCGGGGGTGAGGTCGAACTCCCACTCCACCGCCGCGTGGTCGCCGTCCACCAGCACCAGGCCAGCCTTGGCACCGTGGAATTCGACGTTCTCCACGAAGGCCACCTCGTACTCCCGGCAGGCCTGCTTGCCCACCCGCTCGTCCTGGCCGTTCTCGCTCATCACCACGTCGTCGGCGTAGTGCTCGTCAAAGGTCTCGAGGATCTTCCCCGCCAGAATTCCGTCGATCACCGTCTGGACCTTGTCTCGAATGCTCATCGTCGTCTCCTCAATGCTTGCTGTGATTCGTTCTTGGTCGTTCGATTTCGTGGGCCTCTGTGCTGCGTATGTCGACGCAACAACACTTGACCTATCAACTATTGAATCATCACCCAGGGAAGATGTCAAGCAGGGAAGGATCTCGAAGAGCCATGACCATCGAGTCGCTCTCCCGTACCGACGCCTTCCGCTCCTGATACGATGCGCCGCCATGGAGACTTTTCACCAAGAGCTGCAACAAGCCGTCGAGGCCTGGGACGAAAAGGGTTGGCCGCGGCCCCAGGCGCTGGCGGTGGCGGGGTCGGGGTTGGCGGTGGAGCTGGGCAAGACGGTCTATGGACCGGCGCCGCTGAGCGAGCTGCTGCCCTTCCCGGTGCACAGCATCGAGGGCCACCCCCACTCCTTCGAGATCGTCGAGGCGCTGCCGGACCGGCCGGTGCTCTATTTGCGCGGCCGCCTTCACGCCTACCAGGGTTATAGCGGCCACCAAGTGGTCTTTCCGGTGCGACTGGCGGCGCTGCTGGGAGCCTCGGTGCTGGTCATGACCAACGCCGCCGGCGGCCTGCGACCGGAGCTGGTGCCGGGCAGCCTGGTGCTGCTGGAGGATCAGATCAATCTCACCGGCACCAGCCCGCTGCTGGGACAGCTGCCGGGAACCTGGGGTCCCCAATTCCCCGACATGAGCCAGGCTTATAGCCGCGGCCTGCGGGAGCGCGCCCAGCACCACGCCCAACGCCTGGACGTGGACCTCCAACGGGGGGTGTACGCGGGCGTCCTAGGTCCGGCCTATGAAACGCCGGCGGAGGTGCGCATGCTGGCGGCGCTGGGAGCGGATGTGGTGGGCATGTCGACGGTGCAGGAAGTGATCGCCGCCCGCCAGATGGGCCTGGCCTGCTGCTGCATCTCGCTGGTCTCCAACCACGGCGCCGGGGTCAGCGGCGAAACCCTGCACCACGGCGAAGTCCTAGCCGCCGGCCAGGCCGCCGCCGACGACGTCCAGCGACTGCTCACAGCGCTGCTCCAGGACCCGGAGCTGCTGCGCGCCATCGGGTGCTAGGACCGCTGACTCCCCAAGAACCGCTTGTAGACCAGCAGCCACAGTCCCGAGTAGTCGCGCATCAGGCGCATGCGCAGAATCTGCAGCTGGTGGGCCTCCACCACCTTCGACTCCAGCACCTGCTGCTCGATGAGATGGCCGAACTGGCTGAGGAAGGAATCGCCCCAGCGCACCGTGCGGCGGGCGCGCTCGAAGATCGGGCCGGCGCCGGTGACCGCAGTGTCGTCGAGGATGCCCTTGATGTCCTCCGCGTCCTCGTTGATGCGCACCCGTAGTGCCGCCGCCTCGAGGATGAAGCGCTCCAGGCCTTTGTCCGCCTCGTCGTCGTTGTTGAGGCGGCGGAAGGCCACCACCTCGCGGCTCTCCAACCGGTAGGGGAAGAGCTCGCGACTCAGGGCAACCGCTTTGGGAGTGGCGTTGTGGCTGCTCTCGGAAAGAGCCTCCACCAGCTTCTCGTAGGTCTTCCCCAGCTCGCCCGACTGACTGCTCTCCATGGGCGTCGGCATGGTGCTGCCGGGGCTGAGCACCGCGTGCACCTGGGAGATGGGCTCTTCCTCGTCCTCCGATTCATCCCCGTAGGTGCCGTAGCCCTCGACGCCGGCGGAGCGGCTGAGCTTGGGCAGCAGGGTGCGCACCCGGTCGCGGATCTGGGCCAGGTCCTGGAGCCGCAGCTCCTGGCTCTCCAGCTGCTGCTCGAAGCGCTCCACGGACTCCCGGAACTGGCTCAGCTCGAGGTTGGTCTCGCCGTCCACCGGCACCTCCCGCTCGAGCTCGAAGATGCGCTGGTAATCGGTGACGATGCGCCGCTCCTCCTGACGGTAGAGCTGCTGGATCAAGTAGTTCAGCCGCAGGTTGGTCTCGGCGATGGCGAGGAGCACCTTGGGATGGAAGAAGAGCTCTCCCAGCGAGTGCTTGAACTGCCGGAAATGGTCTACCACCTGCTGGTCATTGAGGTCGTCCAGCGTCTCGATGCCGTCGAGGGTTTGGCGCAGGGCGTCGAGAGAGCGCAGATGAGCGGTGACCAGCTCCTCCGCCGGCGGATCCCGGTCCAGCAG
The DNA here is from genome assembly GCA_034211275.1 of Acidobacteriota bacterium. NCBI lineage: Bacteria > Pseudomonadati > Acidobacteriota > Acidobacteriota bacterium. The sequence goes on along the minus strand of JAXHTF010000155.1, from coordinate 3,928 downwards.
CTTCCACAACCCCAGAAGGATTTCTTTGAGCCGCCGGACTTCTCCCAGACCGTTGCCGTCGGGCAGAGCCGCGGTCTGCTCCGCGACGCGGGTGAGCAGATAGTCCATCTTGTCGATGCGCGCCGGCTCCCAGGAGTCGCTGTCCAGGGAGTAGATGTAGAACTTCACCAGCTGGGTGAGGATCTTCTCGTCATAGTTCTTGACCCGCTGGAAGAACTGCCGGAGCAATTGGGGAGCGACTTTGCTATCCTCCTCCAGCAGCTGGGCGGTGAGCCGCTGCAGCTGCCTTCCGATCCGCTCGATATCGACGCGAATCCTGTCCGTCTCGGAAGCGTTGAGGCTCCGGGACAGGGTCTTGATCTGGCTGTAGGTGTCTTGAAAACCGGTCCCGAAGCGCGAGGAGATTTCCGGCAGGAACATCTTCTGGACGCTCTGGATGAACTGGTGGAACGCCCACGCCGCGCGGAAGCGGTCGGATAGGTCGACGTACTGATTGTGCAGTGCGGTCAGCTCTTGAACGGACATTTCACGGATTTTATGCCATGGCCGACGCCGGAGAGAAGCCGCAGGACAAGATTCTGATCAGCGAAGAGCGTCTTCAGCAGCGAATTCGCGAGCTGGCGGAGGAAATCAACCGCGATTACGCCGGGGTCGACCGGCTCATCGCCATCGGGGTCCTCAAGGGCTCGGTCTTCTTCCTGGTCGACCTGCTCAAGCAGCTGGACCTGCCGGTGGTGATGGATTTCTTCCAGACCTCCAGCTACGGCGAGGGCACCGAGCCCGGCGAGGTGCGGATCCGCAAGGACATCGAGATTTCCATCCGCGGCGCCCACGTCCTGCTGGTGGAAGACATCGTCGATACCGGTCACACCCTCAACACCATCCTCGGTCTGCTGCGCTTCCGCGGCGCCGAGAGCGTCAAGCTCTGTGCCCTGCTGGACAAGGCCTCCCGCCGCGAGGTGGACGTCTCCGTGGACTATTGCGGCTTCCCCATCGAGGACCGCTTCGTGGTCGGCTACGGTCTGGACTTCGACGAGAAATACCGCAATCTGCCCTACATCGGCTACATCGAGCCCCCCGCCAAGGACGAAGACTGACCGCCAGCCCACCGGATTCGAAGCGCCGGTCCCCCATCACCGCGATCTAGCCTCGGAGAGCCACCATGAAGTTCTGCCACACCGACCAAGCCCCCGCCGCCATCGGCCCCTACTCCCAAGCCGTCGCCATCGACGGCCGGCTCTACACCTCCGGCCAGATCGGCCTCGACCCGGCCACCGGTGAGATGGTCGAGGGAGGCTTCGAGGCCCAGGCTCGGCAAGTGCTAAAGAATTTGGCGGCGGTGCTGGCGAGCGCCGGCTGCGGCTTCCAGCACGTGATCAAGGCCACCATCTACGTCTCGGACATGGGCGATTTCGGCCGCCTCAACGAGCTCTACGGCGAGGCCATGGGAGACCACCGGCCGGCGCGCTCGACGGTGCAGGCGGCGGCGCTGCCCAAGGGCGCGCTGGTGGAAATCGACCTGGTGGCGCGCATCCCCTCTTCCTGATCCTCTTCCTGTCCTACTTCCGGGAGATTCCGCGGATCAAGGCCGCGGGCTGAGCACCCGTACCCGTATGGTGCCGCTGACCAGCCCGCCGCGGATATTCATCTCGTCGAGAATCCGGTAGCGCAACCGCACCCGTGCCTCGCCGTCTCCCGTCGGCCTCAGGGCCGTCAACACCGCCGACCCTTCTTCCGGATCCACGGACTCCAAGCGCAGGATCTTCTCGTGGGAGGCATTGCCCTCCACCGACAGCTCCGCCCGAACCGCCGCCGGTGCCCGCCGGCGCTCGCCGAGAATGGCCACCAAGGTCAGCCGCAGCCGATCCCCCACCGTCAGGATCAGCTCCTCCCCGGGTTGGACGTAGCCCGCATCCTCCAGGCTCTCCACCCGCTGCAGCTGAATGCGCAGCTCGGTGACTCGATCCGCTGGCTCCCGATCCGAAGAGTCTTGATCCCCATCCTCCGCCACCGCCAGCACCTCCACGGCCTCCTCCCCGATCTCCGTCCCGGCGGTGGCAGCGGGGCGCAGCAGCAGATAGCCATCCTTCGGATCGCCATCTCGGGCCACCTCCACCAGCGGCGGTAGATCCTCCAGCCGGGCGAAGTCGTCCCGCTCCACCAGCAGCCAACGGCCTCCGGCGTCCGCCGGGGGCGGCGCGAGATAGGCATCCAGCTGGGTCCGATCCTCGAGGATTTCAGCGAAGCGGCGAGTGTAGAAGACGAAGCGCGGGTCGATGCGCGGGTAGAAGGCGTAGGTATCCCCCGGCTCCATGGCCGCCAGCAGCTCCCGGGACAGGGGCTCGGCGGACTTGATGCGGTCCAGCTCCGGCAGCAGGAGCAACAATGCCGTGGCCAGCACCGACGCCATGGTGGTGGCCAGCAGCGCCACCGCCGCCGCCGGCCGGCGCCCCCAGCAAGTCAACCAGGCCACCCCCGCCCCCACCGCCAGCGCCGCCGGCACCACCAGTACCACCGTGCCGACCCAGGGATCGAAGAGGCTCAGCCCCTCGACCTCCGGCAGCTGCCCCGGCGCCAGCACCGTCACCGCCGCCAGGAGCGCCGTCAGCAGGCCCAGCGGCCAGGTCAGCCAACGCTGCCGACTCTCGCCCGCGGCGATGGAGTCCACCCACGCCGCCACCAGCAGCGCCATGGCCGGATACATGGTGAGGATGTACACCGTCCGCTTGCCCGGGGACAGGCTGAAGAAGACCAGCGTCACCACCATCCAGCACAGAGCGAAGAGATACCAACGGCGGCGCTCGCCGGTGAAGCGCCGCCAGCCCACCACCAGCGCCGACGGCAGCAGCAAAGACCAGGGAAAGAAGTCGTGGAGTAGCGCCGTCAGGTAGTAGTACCAGGGGCGATGATGGTGCCAAGGCTCGACGTAACGGGTGACATTCTGCTTGAACAGAATCTGCTGCGCATACTCGCCGCCACCGGCCAGCAGCGCCGGCCCCAGCCACGCCACCACCACCGCCAACCACAGCAGCAGGCCACGGCCGACCCGCAGCTGGCGCAGCGCTTGGCGCTGGCCGGTGAAGAGCAGGAAGGCGACGATGGAGAGCAATGGCGGCAAGAGCCCCACCGGTCCCTTGGCGAGGGTGGCGAAGCCGGCGGCGGCGAAGAAGCCGAGATACCAGCGGTAGCGTTGCCGATCTTCTGTGGCGAGATAGCCTCGCACCCAACACGTCATGGCCAGGGTCACCAGGCTCACCAACAACATGTCGATCTGCCCTACCCTGCCCTGCCAGAGGATGCGCGCGGCGGTGGCCAGCACCGCCACCGCCAGCCAGGCAGCCCGCAGGCCGAAGAGCAGGATGCCGAGCTCGAAGACCAGCAACAGGGTGGCGGTGGCGGCGAGGGCGGAGGGCAGCCGCGCCGCCGCCGGACCGATCTCCCCCAGCACCGCACCGCTGGCGGCGATGGCCCAGAAGAGCAGCGGAGGCTTCTGGGCGTAGATCTCGCCGTTGAGGTGCGGCACCAAGAACTCGCCGCTGGCCACCATCTCCCGCGCCACCTCCGCATAGCGGGGCTCATCCGGGTTCCAGAGATCCCGGGACCCGAGGCCGGGGAGGAAGAGCAGCAGTCCGAGACCGACGATCAGGGCACGATGCTGCCAGGCCGCCAGGCCACTGCCGGTGGGAGTGGAGGATTCCATCAAGAGTCGCCGGCGGTCTCACTCCGACCGTAGATGAACCAGAGATTGCGGCTATAGACCAACAGCCCGATGCTCTGACCGGCGATGAACACCGGATCCTGCCGCCACAGGGCGTAGGAGAGCAGGACCAAGCCGCCGCCCAGGCTGAAGAACCAGAAAGCGACCGGGACTACGCTTTCCTTTCGACGCTCGGAAGCGATCCACTGGACGAGGAATCGGGCAAAGAAA
>JAXHTF010000154.1 GCA_034211275.1 Acidobacteriota bacterium | reverse complement strand
GCCGCCGGGAGGCACCGGCGAAGTAGGGGAGGAGCCGGAGGATCTCTCCAGCGAGCCCCTTCAGGCCTTTTGTCAGGACCTGGTGGCGCTGGCCCGGGACGGCGCCGTGGATCCCCTCATCGGCCGCCAGGGGGAAATCGGCCGCACCCTCCACATCCTCGCCCGGCGGCGCAAGAACAATCCCATCTACGTCGGGGATCCCGGGGTCGGCAAGACCGCTTTGGTGGAAGGGCTGGCCCTGCGACTGGCGGACGGAGACGTGCCGGAGGCGCTGCAGGAGGCTTCTCTCTACCGCTTGGATTTGGGGGCCTTGCTCGCCGGCACCCGCTACCGTGGGGACTTCGAGAATCGCCTCAAGGGTGTGCTGGGAGCGCTGGAGGAGAAGGATCAGCCGATCCTCTTCATCGACGAGATCCACACCCTCATCGGCGCCGGGGCCGCCGGCAATTCGGCCATGGACGCCTCCAACTTGCTCAAGCCCGCGCTGCAGTCCGGCGGTCTGCGGGTCATCGGCGCCACCACCTGGTCCGAGTACCGTCAGACCTTCGAGCGGGATCGGGCGCTGGCCCGGCGGTTCCAGAAGGTGGAGGTCACCGAGCCCAGCATCGAAGAGACGGTGAAGATCCTCCAGGGACTGCGCAAGCGGTACGAGGAACATCATCAGGTGCGCTACACCAAACCCGCCCTGGAAGCCTCGGCGAAGCTGGCGGCGCGCTTCCTGCGGGACCGGCGGCTGCCGGACAAGGCCATCGATCTGATGGACGAGGCGGGGGCCGCGGTGCGCCTCGCCGGGCGCCGGCGGGTAGGCGTGGAGCAGGTGGAATCGGTCCTCGCCACCATGGCCCAGATTCCCCCGCGGCGGGTCAAGGGGGATGATCGGGAGCGGCTGCGGGGGCTGGAGAAGGAGCTCAAGCAGGTGGTCTTCGGTCAGGACGAGGCCATCGATCGCCTGGCTTCGGCGATCAAGGTGGCGCGGGCAGGGCTGCGGGCTCCGGAAAAACCCGTCGGCTGTTTTCTCCTCACCGGCCCTACCGGCGTCGGCAAGACCGAGGTGGCCCGTCAGCTGTCCACCGCCCTCGGCATCGCCTTCCTGCGCTTCGACATGAGCGAGTACATGGAGCGCCACAGCGTTTCCCGGCTGGTGGGAGCGCCGCCGGGCTACGTCGGCTTCGACCAGGGTGGCCTGCTCACCGAGGCGGTGAGCAAGAACCCCTACGCCGTGCTGCTGATGGATGAGATCGAAAAGGCTCATCCGGACGTCTTCAACATGCTCTTGCAGGTGATGGACCACGGCACCCTCACCGACACCAACGGCAAGCAGGCGGATTTCCGCCACGTGATCCTGTTGATGACCAGCAATGTCGGAGCGCGGGAGCTTTCGACCCGGCTCATGGGTTTCGAGGACCGCCTGGCCTCCGGCGCCGACGGCCAGGCCTACGAGCGAGCCTTCAGCCCCGAGTTCCGCAACCGTCTGGACGCCCGCATCCCATTCCAGTCCCTGAGTGAGGATGTGATGCTCTTGATCGTCGACAAGTTGATCGACGAGCTGCGGGCGCAGCTGGCGCCGCAGCGGGTGGAGGTGGCGATGACGCCGGCGGCCCGTGCCTGGCTGGCGCAGCGGGGCTACGAGCCGACCATGGGGGCACGGCCTCTGGCGCGGGTCATCGATGAGGAGATCAAGCGCCCCCTCACCGAGAGCCTGCTATTCGGCGATCTGGCCCAGGGCGGCCTCCTGACTTTGCGAGTGCGGGACGACGCTCTGATTCTGGATACCGGTGACTAGCATCCCGTGGTCAAGACGCCCTCTAACCTCCCCGAGTCCTGACAAGCGGTGCCCGCTACGTTATGATCTCGTTGTAGGTGGCGGACGGGAGTTCTTCGTTTGGAGACACCGCGCCGACGCCGTATTGAGTGCCCACGAACGGCAAAGCCCGACGCCTTGATCGGCGTCCGTCTGCATTCCGGGAGAGCACCGGAGCCCAGATCGTCCGCCTGCCAGCCCCCCGCGACCCTGGCGGAAGCCCCGGTAGATTCCTCAGTCGACAGAGGAGCCCGGAGTACGAGAAGGACTTTGCTCCCTGTTTGGACCGGGGGCCGTTCGGGCCGGAGGAACCCTTGAGCAGCTCACTGGTCGCAGAAATACCCGCCAAACCCCGCATCGAACGCCGCATCGGCCAGGTCCTGGGCAAAAAGCCCGGACCCACCCTGATCTGTATCGGCAGCCTGCACGGCAACGAGCCCGCCGGTTACCGGGCTCTCGATCGAGTCTTCGCCACCCTCGAGGCGGAGAACGTGGAAGTACGGGGAGAATTCCTCGGTCTAGTGGGTAACTGCGAGGCGCTGAGGCAGGGCAAGCGCTTCCTCAACGCCGACCTCAACCGCCATTGGGCCCCACAACGAGTCGCCGCCAGCCGCGTCGGCGCCCTGGCCCACAGCCCGGTGCCGGAGGATCTGGAGCTTCACGAGCTGCGGCAGGTCCTGGAGGCCGCCTTCGGCCGCGCCCGCGGGGAGGTGTACGTTCTGGATCTGCACACCACCTCCGGCGGTGGTCCGGCCTTCGTGGTGATGTCCGACACCCTGCGCAACCGCAAGTTCACGCTGCAATTCCCGGCGCCCATCATCGTCGGTTTGGAAGAGGAGCTGGAAGGCACCCTCACCGACTACGTCATGGACCTGGGGCATATCGCCATCGGCTTCGAGGGCGGGCAGCACGACGAGCCTCACGCCGTCAACCTGTGCGAGGCGGGAGCGTGGATCGCGCTCTCCGCGGCGGGCATCATCGATGCCGAGAAGGTTCCCCAGGTGGAGCTCAGCCGCCAATTCCTGGTGCGCGAGAAGCGAGGCCTGCCCAAGGTCTTCGAGGTGCGCTATCGCCATCCCGTGGATCCGGATGACGGCTTCCGAATGGAGCCGGGCTTCGTCAGCTTCCAGAAGATTCGCAAAGGTGAGCTGCTGGCCCGCGACCGGCATCGCGAGCTGCGCGCTCAGGAAGACGGCCGCATCCTCATGCCCCTCTACCAGAAGCAGGGAGAGGACGGCTACTTCGAAATGCGCCACTTCAGTCCTTTCTGGCTGCGCCTGTCGGCCTTGCTGCGGCGCGGGGGGTTGGATCGGGTGATCAACTGGCTGCCTGGGGTCGAGCGGGATCCGGATCATCACGAGACTCTGCGCATCGACCGCAAGGTGGCCCGGTGGTACAGCCTGCAGCTCTTCCATCTGCTGGGCTACCGCCGCCACCGCAGCAGCGGCGACCAGCTGGTGGTTACCCGCCGTCAGCACGACTTCCCCATCAAGAGCGTCGGCCGGCCGGGCCGACGCTAGCAGCCTCTTCCCAGACGCCTTCTGTCCGACCCAGCGCGGAGGCCTTCGCGCTGGGGGCACATCTGATTCGTCCTCTGCCACGAACAATTCAATAGAGACCGGACCATCCGGCGCTGCGCCCGAAGAGTTTCTTGGTGGTCGACAGTTTCTAGTGACTTCATGGACAGTCTCTGTCCTGTCCAAAATTTACGCCCATCTGTCCAGGTAAATGAGCGGAATATCTTGACAGACTCTGATAATACTTGTACGGTGAGGACATGGACAAGAACTTAGACAAGACGCCGAAGCATTCCATGGGTTCAGCCTGTGAGCAGACCGGACTGACTCCGGACGTGATCCGTGCTTGGGAGCGGCGCTATGACGCTGTGACCCCCCAGCGAACCGCTGGCAACCAGCGCGCGTTTTCCGACCTCGACATCTATCGGCTGCGGCTCCTGCGTCAGGCGACGCGGGTCGGCCGCTCCATCTCCAAGATCGCGCATCTTTCCAACGAGGAGCTGGTGGATCTGGTGGCCCAGGATCAGGCGCGGCTGCGCAACCGGCCTCAGCCGAAGCAGCATCCGACGCAGAAGTCCAGGACGTCCATCCTGCTCCAGCGCTGTCTGGAAGCTGTACAGCGCCTGGACGGTGGCGCCTTTGAGCGGCAGTTGGAGCTGGCGGTGATCCACCTCGGATGGGCGCGCACCATGGACGAGGTGTTGGTGCCCCTGATGGAGCAGATCGACGAGCTGTGGAGCGAAGGCGCCATGAGCCTCGAGCATGAGCGCCTGGCGTCCGCCCTGGTGCGCTCCTTCGTCGGCAGCATGACCCGGGCCTACCCGCCGGAGTCCAACGCTCCGGGGCTCATCATCGCTACCCCCCGAGGCCAGGTGCACGAGTTGGGGGCTGCCCTGATGGCGGCCACCGCTGCGGCGGAGGGGTGGCGGGTGACCTACCTGGGCGCCGAGGCGAGCACCGAGGAGATCGCCATGGCGGTGCTGGAAACGGAATTCGAGGTAGTGGCTCTGAGTCTCGCCCACCCGGAGGGCGAGAGCTCTCTAGACGGCGAGCTGAAGACCCTGCGCCGGCTGATCGGGGACAAATGTCAGCTGGTGATCGGGGGCCAGGCGGTGGCGAGCTTCTCGCAGGTCCTGGACGACGTCGGTGCCCTGCGGGTTGAGCAACTGCCCAAGCTCCGGCAACTCCTGGTCAGCCTTCGGAGCGGCACGGACGAGGTCGACGCTGCCGAATTCCATCCTTTCGTGACCAGCGGTCCTCGGACGAGTCTGCTACGGCAGGTCCTGATAAGTCCCCGGGCGTCGATCAGCTAGAAAGCTGAAGCGTTCTCGGTTGCGCACCACCCTCTGGGAATCCACCGTGCCCACCAGCACCGCCTCCTGGTGCTCGGCGGCGATCAGAGGGTGTCCTAGGGGGTCGAAGAGCGCCGAACGCCCATTGTGCGGAGTTCCCTCCGCATCACCAACCCGATTGACTCCGAAGACGTAAGCCTGATTTTCAATCGCTCGGGCGCGCAGCAGGGTCGACCAGGCGGCGGAGCGCACCTCCGGCCAGTTGGCGATCACCAGATAGAGGTCCGTCGCATCCGCCGCGATGCGAAACGGTTCCGGGAAGCGCAGGTCGTAGCAGATCAGGCAGGTGGTGCGTACACCCTCGATCTCGACGGTGGGTAGCGTTTCACCACCAGCGTAATGCTCGTGCTCACCGGCGAGGGAGAAGGGATGGATCTTTTGGTAGTGAAGTCTCTCCTCTCCGTCGGGGTCGAAGATAGAGCAGGCGTTTCGCGGCCGATCCTCGTCCGTGTCTCCCGGCTCGGCATAGCCGCCGGCCACCCACACTCCCAGCTCCGCGGCCATCCGCGACAGAAAGTCCCGCACCGCCGGTGCGTGGCGGCAGATCTCCCGTGCGTTCATGGAGAAGCCGGTGGCGAACATTTCCGGCAGCACCACGAGCCGGCCGCCGGCGGCCGCTCCTCGGCGCATCCAGGGTTCCGCGCGTCGGAAGTTCTCCTCCGGAGCCTCCCAGGCGATATCGAATTGGATTCCAGCGACCGTCAATATGCTCATCGTCTCTCCCGCGGTGTCTCTGACATTGGCCGGTGATTGTATCCGACCGCCGACCATCGACCGCCGGAGCCCGAGAGGTGCGAGGGTTATTGAGCGTATATGCAGTTATAAATATTTAATTTGTCTATTTCTTGGTAAGAAATCAATCAGCCGGGCTCGTTCTATGGGTTTTCTCCCTAGAGGACCCCCGGGGGAGATGCCCTGAGGTAACTTTGGCAGAAATTCTTTCAACAATTATGTCTCATTTCGCCTTCATTTGAACACTATTCTTACGAGGCTGGGCAAAGGAGCTTAGCTCGAGAGGACATCGTCCGGGCTTGGAGCCGCGGAAGAGGTGCAAGGGAATAGGCCATGAGCTTTGATCGACGGAGATCGGATCGGGAGAGTGGAGTGACGGGTTGGGGACGCCGGGTCCGAGGTGTCGGCGGCTTTGCCTCTGCGTCCTCGGACGCCGCTGTGAAGGTGGACGATTATGGTGAGGTTCTCGCTCGGGTGCGCCAGCGTTTGAGCGCCCGCGCCCCGCAGTTCGTGCGCGAGAAGACAGTGGCGCCGGAGCGGCTGGCGGAGCTCTTGGCCCACCCGCCGATACATCGCGAGATGCTCGTGCGCAACAGCGAGCGTTTCGTCTTCCTGGCCCTCGCCCGAGCCTTGGTGACCGCCAGTGCTCGCCGGGCGCCCTCGGACCTGCCGGAGGCGGAAGCCATCGGCCAGCTGGCGGTGCGGGTGGCGGAGCGCCTGGACGTGGGGCTCTACGGCCGCGGAATGGTCGCCGACACCCTGGCCCTGGCGTGGGCTCAGATCGCCGACTGCCGGTGGCGGGGCAAGGATTACACCGGCTCCGAGGCCGCTCTGGTCCGTTCCCAGAAGGAGGCGGAGGTCGGCAGCGGGGAGTGCCAGGTAGGCGCCCGGCTGCTGGCGGTGGAGGCCTCTTTGCGGCGTCAGCAGATGCTCTACGAAGAGAGCGAGCGGCTCTTCCAGCAGGCGGTGCGGCTCTATCGCAGCTCCGGGGACGAGCAGCGGTTGGGGCAGGCGTTGGTACAGCAGGCGGAGCTGATTCGCGACGTGGGCAAGCCTCGTCAGGCGCGCTGGCTGATCCGCCAGGGGCTGCGTCAGCTGCAGAGTCCGGAGGATCGGCAGGAAAATCTGGAGGCTCGGCTGCTGCTGGTGGAGTGCGAGGCGGAGCTGGGCAACCATGGTCGTGCCGCTCGCATGTTGGACGAGCTCCGGGAGCCCGCCAGCAGCTTCTCCAACGAGCGGCTGGCGTTGCGCTGGCGCTGGCTCGAAGGCCGCGTGGCCGCCGGTCTCGGCCGTACGGTGGAGGCCGAGGCGGCGTTGAGCGCGGCCCGTCAGGGTTTCGAAGCCCTCGGCGAGCCGGGGGAGAGCGCCCTGGTGGCGCTGGACCTCGCCGGCCTCTACCATCGCTGTGGCCGCCAGACGGAAATGACCGAGGTGATCTCCAAGGTCTTGCCCTATTTCGCCATGCACGCCAGCCATCGAGAGTTGTCGGCGGCGAGCCGGCGCTTATTGGAGGCCTCCGGCGCCATGGCCACCGCCTCCGTCGGCTGATCTGAAGCTTCTTGGCTGGATAGACTCCTCTAGGAGCTCGGAGACAGACAACTCCATCTGGTGCGAGAATTCAGCGTCGGATGCTTCTTTGGAGCCAAGCCCTCACCCCCTCCGGTCCCCCTCTCCCAGCCGCCCACCCAACCTGCCGGTAGAGGGGGAAGCTCGAAGCTCACCATTGAGCCTAGAATCAGTCCAGATGGTGGGCTGGCGCCCACCACCAAGGTGTTCGTGATTCCGATAGTCTTTGGACAGAATTCTCAGGCTGTCCTGAAAATACCTCCGACCGCAAGGACCTATTGTCATCCTCGCGGGTGATTCGTGAAGCATCCCCGACGGCTAAAGGCTGTCCTGTCAGGATAGTGGAGCTTCCTCGCCACATTGGAGCCCCGGTGGCACAGCAGAGCCCCGGAGGGGCGGAGGCATCTAGCCCGGGGCGCAAGCCCCGGGTGTGCGATCCGAAGAATTGCCAAGCCCCGGAGGGGCGGCAGCGGCTGTCCTGAAAACACCCCCGACCGCAAGGACCTAGTGTCATCCTCGCGGGTGATTCGACAAGCATCCCCGGCTGCTAGAATTCCTCTTCTGCGGCCCCATCATGAGCTCGAATCCCAGCACCCCCTCCAGCCCTCCCGCCGGCCCGTCCGGCCTGTCCGGCCCGTCTGGCCCGTCCGGCCTCGAAGCCTTCCATCCGCTGATCCAGGAATGGTTCCGTCAGCGCTTTCCCGCGCCAACGGATATCCAGCAGCGGGCCTGGCCGGTGCTTTCGGCGGGGGAGCACGCGCTGCTGACGGCGCCCACCGGTAGCGGCAAGACCCTCACCGCCTTCCTCTGGCCGCTGAATCAGCTGCTCACCGGTGCCTGGCGCACCGGCGGCGTCCGGGCGCTCTACGTTTCTCCCCTCAAGGCCCTCAACTACGACATCCAGCGCAACCTGGCGGAGCCTCTGGAGCAGCTCCAGGGCCACTTCGCCGCCCATGGTGAGGAGGCGCCGGAGATCCGCGTGCTCACCCGCAGCGGCGACACTCCGGCCCGGGACCGCCAGCGCATGGTGCGGCGGCCGCCGGAGATCCTCATCACCACCCCCGAGAGCCTCAACATTCTGCTCACCTCCCAGGGTGGCCAGCGTCTTCTGGGGGGCCTGGAGACGGTGATCGTGGACGAGATCCACGCCGTCGCCGGCGGCAAGCGGGGAGTGCATCTGATCACCGCCGTCGATCGCTTGGTGGAGCTTACGGGGGATTTCCAGCGGGTGGGCATTTCCGCCACCGTCAAGCCCCTGGAGCGCATCGCGCAATGGTTCGGCGGCTGGCACCTGGAGCCGGAGAGCTGGCGCGAGCACCCCCTCTTCCGGCGCCGGCCGGTGACGATGGTGCGGTCTCGGGCGGCCAAGGCCTACGATTTGGCAGTGCAGCTGCCGCGAGGGCTGGAGCGGGCCAAGGAGGGCGAGGAGCTGCAGCTCCACCGTGCAGGCCAGGACGACTTCTGGGCCGGCGAGGACGATTTCTGGCCCAATCTGGCGGGGGAGCTGCGGGATTTGATCCGCACCCATCGCTCGAGTCTGATCTTCGCCAACAGCCGGCGCATGACGGAGAAGCTGACCCGGCTGATCAACGAGGATCAAAACCAGGACCTGGCCTACTCCCACCACGGTTCCTTGTCGCGGGAGATCCGGTCGGTGGTGGAGCAGCGGCTCAAGGAGGGGCGGCTGCCGGCCATCGTCGCCACCAACTCCCTGGAGCTGGGCATCGACATCGGGGACCTGGACCAGGTGGTGCTGGTGCAAACGCCGCCGGCGGTTTCGTCGGCGGTGCAGCGCATCGGCCGCGCCGGACATCGGGTGGGGGAGGTGAGCAAGGGGCGCTTCTATCCCCTCTACGGCCGCGACTTCCTCGACGCTGCGGTGGTCGCCCGCTGCGTGCGGGAACACGATCTGGAGCCGCTGCAGCCGGTCTACGGCGCCCTCGACGTCCTCGCCCAGGTGTTGGTCTCCATGGTGGCTCAAGAGGCCTGGCCGGTGGAGCGGCTGTACGCCGTGATTCGCACCAGCGAGCCCTACCATCACCTCTCCCGCCGCCATTTCGACCTGGTGCTGGAAATGCTCGCCGGCCGCTACGCCGACAGTCGGGTGCGGGACCTGGATCCGCGCATTTCCATCGACCGGGTCAGCGGCACGGTGCGCGGGCGTCCGGGGGCGGCGCGGCTGGTGTACATGGCCGGTGGCACCATCCCGGACCGCGGCTACTATCACCTGCGGCTCCAGGGCACCGGTGCCAAGCTCGGTGAGCTGGACGAGGAGTTTGTCTGGGAGCGTTCTCTGGGGGATACCTTCAGTCTCGGTGCTCAGAGCTGGCGGGTGCAGCAGATCACCCACAACGACGTGCTGGTCACCCCTTCCCGGGGCGCCGCCAGCCTGGCTCCTTTCTGGCGCGCCGAAGAACGGGATCGGGACGCCCACCTGTCGACTCGAATCGGCGAGCTGCTGGAGGAGGCCAACCGGCGGCTGGAGGATCCCCGGTGGCCCGAAGAGCTGACTCGGGAGCACGCCCTCAGCCCCGCCGCCGCCGATTCCTTGCTCGACCTCCTGCGCCGTCAGCGCCAGGCCACCGGCGCCGACCTGCCCCATCGCCATCATCTTCTGGTGGAGCATTTCCGCGACCCCACCGGCGGTGGCGAGCGGCGCCAGGTCTTGCTCCACACTTTCTGGGGCGGCCGTGTCAACCGGCCCCTGGCCATCGCCCTGGCGGCGGCGTGGCACGAGGCCCATGCCCACCCGCTGGAAATCGTCCAGGACGACGATTGCATCAACCTCATCCTTCCCGCCGAGGTGCCCGCCGACGATCTGCTGCAGCTGATCACCGGGGCCGGGCTGCGGCGACGGTTGGAGGAGTTGCTGCGCCGGCGCCTGGAAACCACCGGCTTCTTCGGCGCCCGCTTCCGGGAGAACGCCGCCCGCGCTCTCCTGCTGCCGCGCGGCAGCTTCAAGAAGCGCATGCCCCTGTGGCTCAACCGGGCGCGGTCGAAGAAGCTCCTCACCGCGGTTTCCCAATACGAAGATTTCCCCATGTTGGTGGAGACCTGGCGTACCTGCCTGCAGGACGAATTCGATCTCGATTCTTTGGAGGCTCGCCTCGACGAGCTCATCCAGGGGGAGATCCGGGTCGGCGAGGTGTGGACCGAGACGCCGTCCCCCTTCGCCGAGGGCCTGATCTGGAAGCAGACCAATCGGCTGATGTACGAGGACGATACGCCGGAAGGGGCGGGAGTCTCGCGGCTGCGGCCGGAGCTGCTCCAAGAAGTGGTTTTCTCCAGTCATCTGCGGCCGCGGCTGGCGGCCCAGCTGGTGGCGGACTTCGAGGCCAAGGCCCAGCGCCTGGCACCGGGGTACGCACCGCGCAACGGGTTGGAGCTGCTGGACTGGCTGGAAGAGCGGCTGCTGATCCCGCTGGAGGAGTGGGCCCAGCTGCTGGAAGCGGCGCGCCGGGACACCGGCGACGCTGCCTGGGCTCCGGAGTTAGTGCACCGGGAGCTGAAGGATCGGGCTTTGGCCCTGACCCTGCCCGGCGGCGGGCCGGCGGTGGTCTCGGTGGCGCGGTTGCCGCGGCTGTTGGCGGCGCTGGGGCTCACCTGGGAGCAGGATCAGGAACGGCTGGCGCCGGCGCCGGTGCCAGGCTTGGCCGCGCCGGGGGAAGAGGCCCTCGGCGGCGAGATCGACGCCGCCATGGAGCGCAGTGGTGAGGAGGCGGAGCGCATTCGTGCCGGCGCCAGCAACGGCGATGGGGAGGACGACAAGCTCGATGGGGACCTCGATGGGGACCCCCTCACGGATCTCGTGGCGGACTGGCTGCGCTTCTACGGCCCGCGGGAGGTGACCCTGGCGCCGCGGGTCTTCGGCCTCGAGCCGGCGCGCTGGGCGACGATTCTAGAGACGCTGGTGGAGGAGCGGCGGGTGGTGGTGGATCAGCTGGTCTTGGAGCCCGGGGGCTTGGATCCAGGGTTTGGGGCGCCAGGACCGGGGGAGCGGGGCGTCCTGGAGCTCTGCGACGCCGAGAATCTGGAGATCCTGCTGCGCCGTACCCGCGCCGCGGCACGGCCGGCCTTCGAGCCGCTGCCGCCGGCCAAGCTGCCGCTGCTGCTGGCGGTGCACCAGCGGCTGGGCCGCAGCGCCGGCGGTACGGACGATCTCCGTCGGGCCCTGGAGCCCCTCTTCGGCCTATCTCTCCCCGTCGCGCTGTGGGAGCAGCAGGTGCTGCCGGCGCGGCTGGCTCCCTACTTTCCCAGCTGGCTCGACGGCCTGCTTCACGACACCGAGCTGGGCTGGTTCGGCACCGGCCGCAAACGGGTCGCCTTTGCCCTGGAGGGGGATCTGGAGCTCTTTCAGACCTCCTCCGATGGCGAGGAGCAGGAGGAGGAGAGCGAGGAGGCGTCGGAGGGCTCGGTAGCTCTGGACGTCCTCTTCCCTCCGTCGGTGGGGCGGGGCCGCTTCGAGCTGCCGGACCTCCAGCGGCGCTCCGGCTGGACGGCGGAGACGGTGCAGTCGGAGCTCTGGCGCCTGGCTTGGAGCGGACAGGCCTCCACCGACACCTTCGCGCCGGTGCGCCGCGGCCTCGCACTGGGCTTCGGAGCTGGGTCGGCCGGAGCTGGGGCGGGAGTGCAGAAAGGCAGCCGGCGCCCGGGTCGCCCACCGAGAGGGCGCCGACAGCGGGGGCGCCGGGATTGGTCCTCACCGCGCCCCGCCGCCGGCGCTTGGAGCCGCTTGCCCCCGCCGCCGGCGCCGGAAGACGCGCTGGAGGCGGAAGAGCTCAACAAGGATCGCGCCCGCCAGCTGCTGGACCGCTATGGCATCGTTTTTCGTCAGCTGCTGGACCGCGAGGCGCCGGCTCTGCGCTGGTCGGCGGTATTTCGCAGTCTGCGCCTGATGGAGCTCTCCGGCGAGGTGTTGGCGGGGCGCTTCTTCACCGGCGTCGACGGCCTCCAATTCATCTCCCACCGGGCCTTCCGGCGGCTGCTCCGGGGCCTGCCGGAAGATCGCGTATTCTGGGTCAACGCCGCCGATCCCGCTTCGTTGTGCGGTGTCGCGGTGGATGAGCTCAAGGCTGCACTGCCTTCCCGCCGGCCGAGCCATCACGTGGTCTACCATGGCTCCCGGGTGGTGGTGGTGAGCCGGCGCAACGGCCGGCGGTTGGACATCCGGGTGGCTCCGGAGGAGCCTTCGCTGATGCGCTATCTGGACTTCCTCAAGACCCTCTTGGGCCGGGAGGTGGAGCCGCGGAAGGCGTTGGAGGTGGCGGAGATCAACGGCGAGGACGCGGCGGAGAGCCCGTATCTGCCGGTCCTCGCCTCGTTGTTCAGCATCACCCGTGAGCCCCGGGGAGTGCGGCTGCGCAAACGCTACGGCGCGGCGCCGGCGCTGGAGAGCTCGCCCGCCCTCGGTGCCCTGTCCGAAGACAGGCCCTCTTGAAACCGTTCGAAGTCATCTCCGTCAGGAAGAGAATCTCACCATGACCGACAGCCTGTGGCAGATCGCCCAAGACCTCACTCGAGAGCTCCAGGACCTGCAATTCGACGCTCCCGTGACCCATGTCTACAACCCCCTGAGCTATGCCGCAGAGACCCACCGGGCGTATCTCGAGCGTTTCGGGGACGGCGCCGAGGAGGCGGTTTTCCTGGGCATGAACCCCGGTCCTTGGGGCATGGCCCAGACCGGTGTGCCCTTCGGCGAGATCGAGCTGGTGCGCGGCTGGATGGGCATCGAGGGGCCGGTGGACAAGCCGTCCCAGGAGCATCCCAAGCGTCCGGTGGAAGGCTTCCAATGCACCCGCAGCGAGGTCAGCGGGCGGCGGCTCTGGGGCTGGGCTCGGGAGCGCTTCGGCACGCCGGAGCGCTTTTTCCAGCGCTTCCTGGTGCTCAACTACTGCCCGCTGATCTTCCTCGAGGAGAGCGGCCGTAACCGCACGCCGGACAAACTGCCGGTGGCGGAGCGCCGACCTCTCTTCGAGCTCTGCGACCGGGCTCTGCGGCGGTCGGTGGAGCTGCTGGAAGCTCCGCGGCTGGTGGGGATCGGCAAATTCGCCCAGCGGCGCGCCGAAAAGGCCTTGGCGGGATTGCCGGTGACCATCGGCGGCATGCTCCACCCTAGCCCCGCTAGCCCGCGGGCCAACGCCGGATGGGCGGAGCAGGCGGAAGAGGACCTGCGTCGCCAGGGGATCGAGCTACCCGATCTTCGAGCTACGGCGAAATAGTTGTCCCGGGTCTCTCCCTGACAAACACAGGGTATTGGTGAAGAGCCAGACCTCGAAGGCCGATTCAGGGTTTGCAAAACAATGAATGATTGTTGTGTTCGGCTGTTATAACAGCTATCTTGACCCTGCATCCGAGTCGCCGAGGGACGCAAACCATCTGGAGATTGACCATGATGCCTCAAAGCGAAAGGCGAGCTTGGACATTAGATCGCCAGGGTGTGCTCGGCCCCCATTGGAACGGTCCCGAGCTGGATCCCAACGGTTGAGCCCCGGGGCGGATCGATCCGATGCTTCTGCCAGTGTCCGAGCCGGTGTCGAGACCGGCGTCAAGATGGGATGCAAAGTGCCGGAGTCGGAGAAGTTGCTGAAGCACAGAAGTGACCGAAGCATTGAAGTCCCTCCGAGTTGATGTGGGAAGTGGAGCGATGAGATGAGCAAAGAGCAGCTGAGCCTGGAAGACATTCGACGTCTCGAGAAGGGCGAGTTGGAGGACGAAGGGGCGCGGGAAACCGTGCGTCGGCTCCTCGCCGTGGACGTCGAGGCGGCGCGCATTGCGGCGGAGCCCTGGCCGGCATCCGGCGCCGGGAGCAGCAACGGCAACGGCTCCGAGAATGAAGAGCTGGCCGTGGTGCTGGAGCACCATCGACGGCTTCAGGATGCGGCGGTGAGCGCCGACGATCTGTTCGAGGAGCTCACCCGACTGCCGGTGGGCCGTCAGCGGCTGCTGGTATGCAAGGATGCCCGCTTCCACAGCTGGGCCCTCTGCGAGCTGCTGCTGGACCGCTCCTGGGAGTCCGGCTTCGACGACCCCATGCTGGCTCTGGAGCTTGCGGAAATCGCCGTCAGCGTCGCCTACGAGCTGGGGACGGAGACGGTGCCGGAGCCTCTGCTCTTCGATCTCAAGGCTCGGGCTTGGGCCTACCTGGGCAACGCCCGGCGTATCTCGTCGGATCTGCGCGGCGCCGAGAAGGCCTTCGAGCTCGCCGAGTCGCTGATCGACAAAGGGACCGGGGACCCGGTGGAGCAGGGTCGGATTCTCGAGCTCCAGGCGTCCCTGGGCATGAATCTGCAAAAGCTGGAGGACGCCGAGTCGCTGCTGCTCAAGGCCGGGGCGGTCTACCGCCGGGCCGGGGCCGGACATCGCCGGGGCCGGACTTTGATCAGCCGCGGCCTGTTGGCGGGGCGCTCGGACCGCGTTGACGATGCGGTGGAGCTCCTGCGCCGGGGGCTCGAGGGCATCGACTCCGAGCGGGAGCCGCGCCTGCAGCTGGTGGGCATCCACAATCTCTGCTTCTATCTCAACGAGCTCGGTGAGCAGGACGAAGCCTTGGAGCTCCTCGCCGACGCCCGCCGGCTGCACCGTTCCTTCTCTAACCGCCTCGACCTGATCCGGCTGCGTTGGCTGGAGGGGCGGGTGGCGTTGGCAGCCGGCCGCGTCGGCGAGGCCGAGAAGGCCTTCAGCGAAGTTCGGGACCAATTCGTCGAGCAGGAGATCGGCTACGACGCAGCGCTGGTCTCTTTGGACCTCGCCGGGGTCTATGCCCGTCAAGGAAGAGCTTCGGAGATGCGCCAGCTGGCGGAGCAGATGATCCCCATCTTCCAGTCTCGGGATCTCGGCCGCGAGGTGATGGCGGCGTGGATCGTATTCCAGAACGCCACCCGCATGGAGAGCGCTTCCGTCTCCCTCATCGACGAGCTCTCCAACCTCCTCGAAGCCTCTCGGTCGGAGGGTTCCCAGGGACCCATGGAACCCTGAGTCAAGGGGCGGCGGCCTGCTGCCGCGGCCCCTTCGTCGAATTGCAGAACGCTCGAGAATAGCGCCCTCCGGGGCGCTTTTTTCGTAGGAAAAAGGAGGGCGAAGAGAGGGGCTCCTTGGGCTGAATCTTGTGTCGAGACTGATTTTAAGCGATTGAGAAATTCCGGTGAAAGGTATCGACTCATCATTTAGGTGAAAAAAGTCGTCCCGATTCTCCAGAAGGAAGACACTTAGAGTTAGTGAGCCCCCAAGAAATCGAGAGAGCTCTTATACGATGACCAAAGACCCTTTGGATTCGGATCTAGAGGACCCTGATGAGGGCCGTTTTTTGTTGACGCGAGGCTGGCGACGGCTGCGCCGCTGGATGGCGTGGCTGGATCTGGGCAACCAGATCATCATCTACCGAGTCGGCGAGGACGAGGCCAAGGAGCGGGTGCCCCCTGCCAAATCTCAGGACTGCCTCTATCGAGATGCCAGGACCCCGCCTCCCCCCTGATGCCCTTCCGTCCCGAAGCCATCCGTCCGATCAGAACAGCGTGTAGATGAACGGCGCCGCTCCGGTGCCGGCGAGGACCACCAGGCCTGCGAGGAGCAGGAGCACCAGGATGATGGGGGTGAGCCACCATTTCTTGCTCTCTCGAAGGAAGAGCCAGAACTCCTGCAACAAGCCGCCTTGAGCCCCCTCCGCCGCCTGGACGAAGTCCTTCGAGGAGTTGCCGGAGCTGCTCTCCGCGGCGGATCTCGAAAGGTCTGCGGGACTCGGGCTCTCGGATTGGGGGTCAGCCGGAGCGGAGCGATGGTCGGAAGATTTCTTGGCGGGCATGGTCGGCACCTTCTGTGGTCTCAATGGGCCTGTCGGTGAGCTCGGGCTCAGAACTGGCGGAAGTAGCGGTCGGGATGCTTCGTCGGCTCTCGCCGCCGCCAGTAGCTCCCGGGCTCGGGCTCCCGCCGCCGCTGCAGAGGATCGCGGCCGGTGAGGCGGAGGACCAGGCCCAGGGGCGTCAACAATAAATAATAGACCGTCGCCAGCAACACGTGGGAGAGCACCCAGCCGATGGGCCAGGTGGCGACGCTGACGGCGACGAAAAGCCAGCGGGCGAGGGGGCGGTAGAGCAGCGTCGCCAGGGGCATGAGGGCGGCGGTGCTCCAGATTCCCAGCACCCATCCCCAGGGCGTTCCGCGGTGCAGGAGCCCGGCTCCCAGGGCGCCCAGGAAGAGCAGCCAGAGAAGGCTGAAGACCCAGAGCTGCCTCGGTTGAGGATCGCGTTCGATGGGGATCAGGGGCATGAGTCTCGGTGCGGATGGAGTCGGTTCGGAGAGGATCAGTCCAGGGCGAATTGGGACAGGTGCTGCCGGCGGTCCACGGCGGCGGCGGCGGGTTGCTCTTCCTTGCGCAGCACATATCCTCCCAGCACCAGGACATCCATGTCGGTGGCCATGAAGCAGCGGTACGCATCCTCCGGGGTGGCCACGATGGGCTCGCCGCGGACGTTGAAGCTGGTGTTGATCAATACCGGACAGCCGGTCTGCTCTTCGAAGGCTTGGAGCAGGCGGTAGAAGCGCGGGTTGCGCCGGTGGTCGACGGTTTGCACCCTCGCCGAGCCGTCGACATGGGTTACCGCCGGGATCTCGGAGCGCACCTGCCGCAGCCGCTGGAAGCCCGCCGGGAGGCCCGAATCGTCCTCGGAGGCCTCCGAGGAGCTGGTTCCTCCGCGCCGCTTTTCCTCTCTCACCG
>JAXHTF010000153.1 GCA_034211275.1 Acidobacteriota bacterium | reverse complement strand
GAGAGCTCCAGACTCTCCGGCTGAACGAAGTCCTCCGAGCGGACCGGACGCCCGTTGCGCCGGGCGTTGTACTCGGCGGTGCGGTCGTGCCAGATCCCCGACAGGGGCTTTTCGTCCAGCAGAGCCTGGACACCATGGACCCCTGGCCAGTCCAACGGGCTGGCGACCAACCCCTCTTTGACGCCCTGGGACATCAAGTAGTGGAGCCGTTCGACCTGAGCGGCCTCTTCTTCACTGATCTCGCGGACCTTGTAGGGCTGTGGGAAGACGCACCCCTCCCATCCATAGAGACGGCAGATCTCCCGAGCGGCCTTGGAGGTGAAGTACTCCATGAAGTCGGAGAGAGCTTTCTGGGTTTCCGATCTCAGGAGCAAGTGAAAGTGGTTGCTCAAGAAGGCCGGATAGACCACGTCGACGGGGAATCGCTGAGCCGCACGGGCCAGCGCCCCGACGATGAGCTCGTTGAGAGCTTGAGAAGGTTTGAGTAGGAAGCGCCCCTGGAAGGTCTTCTGCGTGACCTCGACCAAGGTGCAATCGGGCGAAAGATACCGAGGTTGGTGACTCATAACACTTCTAAGGAAGCGAAATGGGTCCGCCATCGCTCATCTTTTTGGGAAAAAGTTGGTAGAGCGAGGCTGGAGGGGCCGGTAGGACTGTTCTGGGATGCCAAGAGAGCCGGCTTGGCGACTCGGTTAGTGCTTGGGCAGGACGCCTCATGCGATTCGGGTAGGGGGGCGCAGAACTGAGACTTCGCCGGGGCGCTTCTGGTCTTTGCTACCGGTGTAGTAGGCCAGTCTTGGACCTACCGAGGGGAGCTGACGGACTAGGTCGTACCCGAATCGTTGGAATCGTCGGGGGCCAGGCCCAGGTGGAGGAGGTGGGCGAGGATCTGCCGCCGGGCCAAGGGCGCCGCGAGAGGATCCAGATCCGGATAGACCTCCGGAAGAAGGGCGTCGAGGGTGGTGTGGCCCGCGGCGTGGGCTTGCTGGATTCGACGCTCGCGCTGACGGCGGTGCTTGAGGAGCTTGAGCAGCTGACGACGGCCGTCATGAAGGGGTGGACCGTGGGCCGGGAAGAGGACGAGGGGGTCGAGGTCGGCGATGGCCTGGAGGGACTCGAGGTAGTGGGCCATCTCGCCGTCCGGCGGGTCGATGACGATGGTGCCGAGGCCCGCGACCAGATCGCCGGCGAGGAGCGAGCCGGTCTGGGCGTCGAAGAAGCAGAGGTGCCCTGGAGCGTGGCCGGGAGTGTGGAGGACTCGGACCTCCATGGACGGCTCTCCCTGGAGGTGGTGAGTTTGGCCGGCTTCGAGGACGTCGTCGACGGTGATGCCGTGGGCGAGGAGCCGCTGGGCGGTGGCCGGGTGGGCGAGGACCGGTAGGCCGAAGGCTCGGCGGACGGTCGCCACGGCGCCGATGTGGTCCGGATGGTGGTGGGTGAGCCAGATGGCGCGAGGGGCCCGGCCCTGGAAGGCGGCTTCTTCGAGAGCTTCGAGGAGGGCCTCCTGCTGTTCGGGTAGGGAGGAGCCGGGGTCGACCAGGACCGTTTCGCCGTGACCGAGGAGGAAGGCGTTGGTGTGCGCCGCCGGAGGCAAGGTCGGGGTGATCAAGGGGAGGGTGATGACCCCGGGCCGAAACTCGAACCGGCGGAAGGATCCGAGGCGCTGACCGTCCGCGGAACGGAGCTGAGGAAGCCCTTCCTCCGGCCCGTGGGAGGCCAGCACGCGGAGGATGTGAAGAATGGGTGGGGCGGTGATCACCCGGCCGTGACGCCAGGCATCCAAGGCTTCCTGGGGGGTGATCCACTCACCGCTGACGAGCTCCCCGGGAAGGATCTCGGGTTGGAGCGGTGCCGAGCTCGGCCAGTGGAGGAGGAAGAAGCGGTTGTCGAAGCGCACCGGGGTTTGGGGAGGGGTCCGCCAGCGGCCGGCAAAGACCAGCTCTGTCGCCCGCGGCTGGACTCCCAGCCCTTGGAGTGCGGCGCTCAGAGAGCCGCCGTGGTCGAGGAGTTGGTGGCGGGCGGCGGAGAGGCCTTTGCGGAGGCGTTCGCCGAGCTTGGGGCCGAAGTCTGCTGTCGGCAGCACGCCGGTTTCCTCGAACAGCTCCCGCAAGGCTGCCGCGGCTAGTCCCGGCACCTGGTGCGGCCCGAAGCGGTCGCCCTCTTCGGAGGACATGGAAGGATTGCCGTCGAGCTCGGTAGCAGGATCTTCTGGATCCAGCGCGCCGCCGGGGAAGGCGTGCCAGCCGCCCATGAAGCGCAGCTGGGGGGAGCGCTGCACCCAAAACACCTGCAGCGCCTGGTCGGCCTGCCGGCGGCGCCAGAGCACTACCGAAGCGGAGTTTCGCAGCCGCCCGGCGGGCACCGCCGGTAGCCCGGCGCCGGCGAGCAGCTGCTCGTAGAGGCTGGCTTCGGTCAGGGGCTCGGATCCTACAGGGTTGTTCGTTCTCAGGCCTCAGCGAGTCCGCGAGGTCTCCGGTACGCTGTCCTGTCCAGCGCCGCCGACGGGAGTGCTGAGGAAGACCGCTGCATCTTCGACCCGGTTGCGCACACAGTCGAGGGTGCTGGAGCCGGAGGGGCAGCGCAGGTTCGCGACGCTCTCCCACCCGCTGCAGGATTCGGACAGCTCGGCGAGAATGGAACTCGAGCTGCCGGGGTTGAGCATGGCGGCGCTCAGAGCTTCGACGGTCAGCCTACCCGCTTTGGCGCGGCACAGATTCTGGGACAGGTCGACCCAATAGGCCGGGTCGTCTCCGCCACCGTGCTCATAGTGACAGAAGTGGTCGTACATGCGGATGTCGGCGGTGAGTACCAGCAGGTCTGCGACCTGTCGCCCAAGCTCCCAGGCCGCATCGGGGTAGCTGAAATCGAGAGCGAGAGCCTGCTGGGCGAGATCCGGGTCGATGGGCCCACCGCCGGCGATGGCCGGATCGAGGATGGCCCGACCCCAAAGATGGACTCCCTCGACCAGGGAGCCGAGGTCTTCGTGGCCGAGCATCGACCCGAGCCTCGAGGGCTGACAGATCCCGTCACAGATGGGGCCGCCCCAGGCGCCGACGTGGATCAGGTCGCAGCCGGTGCCGGGGTTGCCGCTGGGCTTGGTGTCGCGCCAGTTGCAGATGTCCTCGGTGGTGAAGCCGCCGGGACCGTAGTTGCAGGACTCGCCGGCGAAGCAATCCCCGGAGAAATAGCAGCTGCAGTTGGGCTTGTTGGGATCGACGTTGGAATGCCAGCCGGTGAAATCGCCGGCCTCGAAGCCGTCGGTGAAAACGCTGGCCGGGGGGCCGGCGAAGGCGCTGCCGGCGAGAACGCAGACCACCAGGGTGAGAAAGCCCAGGGTCCAGAGGGAGGTGGAGGAGCGGGGGCGGTTGAGGGTGGAGTGCAACGACATGAGAACCTCCTCTCGTTTCCCTCGCGGGAGGAGATGAGAGTTCTCCAGCGGGGAAGGCGATGGGGGAGCCCTCCCGGACGAGGCCGGGAGCGGCTCCGGGATGAATCCGACGCTCAGCGCCCGAGGACGCCGAGTAGCTTGCGCAGACCCTTCTTCTGCTTGGGCGCCGGCAGGCCCTCCGGCGGCGCCATGTTGGTGAGCACGGCGCTCAAGCGTTCCAGTGCCCAATCCAGCTCTTCCCGCGTGATGTTCAGGGGCGGAGCCAGCCGGATGACGTGTGTGTGGGTTTCCTTGCACAGGATTCCCTCCCGTTGCAGCGCCTCGCAGAAGCGCCGGGCGCCGCCGGCCTCGGGATGCAGCTCGATGCCGATCCACAGGCCGCGGCCGCGAATCTCCTTGATGTGGTCGCAGTCGAGCCCCTTGAGCTCCTTGATGGCGTACTCACCCAGCTCGGCGGAGTTCTCGATCATCTTCTCCTCCACCAACGCCTGCACCGCGGCGCGGGCGACGGCGGCGGCCACCGGGTTGCCGCCATAGGTGGAACCGTGATCGCCGGGTTTGAACACCCCCATGACCTCGTCGTCGGCGAGGATGGCAGAGACCGGGTAGAGGCCGCCGGAGAGGGCCTTGCCGATGATCACGATATCCGGCCGGATGTCTTCGTGTTCGAAGGAGAAGAGCTTGCCGGTGCGCCCCAGGCCGGCCTGGATCTCGTCTGCCAGGAGCAGCGCGTTGTGCTTCTTGGTCAGCTGACGGAGGGCTTTGAGGAAGCCCTTCGGCGGCACGATGATGCCGCCCTCGCCCTGGATCGGCTCCACCAGCACGGCGGCGACGTTGGAGCTCATGGCCTTGGAGACCGCGTCGGTGTCACCGTAGGGCAGGATCTTGAAGCCCGGCGTGAAGGGGCCGAAACCGCTCCGATACTGCTCCTCCGAGGAGAAGCCGACGATGGTGGTGGTGCGGCCGTGGAAGTTATTGTCGAAGACCAGGATCTCAGCCTGATCCTCCGGTACCCGCTTGACCGTGTAGGCCCATTTGCGCGCCGCCTTGATGGCGGTCTCCACCGCTTCGGCGCCGGTGTTCATGGGCAGTACCTTCTCGTAGCCGGTGAGGTCGCTGAGCTCCTTGTAGAACAAGCCTAGCTGGTCGTTGCGGAAAGCTCGGGAGGTCAGCGCCATGCGGCAGCTCTGCTCGATGAGCACTTTGAGCAGCTTCGGGTGGCAGTGTCCCTGGTTGACCGCCGAGTAAGCAGCCAGGCAGTCGAGGTATTTGTTGCCCTCGACATCCCAGACCCAACAGCCCTCACCGCGGGTGAGGACGACATCCAGGGGGTGGTAATTGTGCGCTCCGTAGCGGTCCTCCAGAGCGATGTATTCCGCGGTGGTCATAGCAGTAGTCATAGGGAAGGAATCCTCCGGGCCGCAGCTCGGTTCTCAATAATGAACGGAGTATGTCGTCCGTTCGGGCTTTTCTCGATTTTGGCGGACGGCACTCTTCAAACGGTGGTCATTTGCAGGCGATCAGCGGCTCCGGGCCGCACATACGACTGATCTGCTTTTACCATAAAGAGGCCCTGGGCGGAAGGGTGGGGCGCCGTGGGAGAGGGTAGGCTGGAGCGCTGACCCAAGAGACCGCCGGGCACGACCGGTGCAGCGGGAAGAGGAACAACGGCGTATAATCCCGCCGGGAGGATTTTGATGAGCGCAGAAGAGAAAAAGAGCACGACGGACGAACAACCCCAGCCTTCGACCATGGTGCGGCTGTGGCGCGAGTGGATCAAGCCGCTGCTGATCATCCTATTGGTGGTGGGCTCTTTCCGCTCCGTCTTTGCCGACTGGAACGACGTTCCCACCGGTTCCATGGTTCCGACCATTCTCGAAGGGGATCGTATCTTCGTCAACAAGCTGGCCTACAGCCTGCGCCTGCCCTTCACCACGGTGCATCTGGTGGCCTGGGACGATCCCCAGCGTGGAGACATCGTGGTCTTCTTCTCCCCCAGCGATCAGAAGCGCCTGGTCAAGCGTGTGGTGGGACTTCCCGGCGACGAGGTCTCGCTACGCAACAACCGCTTGGTGATCAACGGCGAGGTCGCCCGCTACCAATGGCTCGACGAGGAGGAGTTGGACGAAGCGGCGCGCAATCGCCAGCCTCAGGGTCGATTCTTCGAGGAAGCCATCGGTGGGATGGACCATCCGGTGGCCTTTTCCCCGTACCAGCCGGTGGAGCAGCGGGCACGAAACTTTGGCCCCATCAAAGTGCCGGAGGGGCAGTTCTTCGTCATGGGGGACAACCGCGACAATAGCCGCGACTCGCGCTTCTTCGGCACCGTGGAGCGTGACCGCATCGTCGGTCGGGCTGCCGCGGTGGCTTTCTCGCTGGACCGCAAAGAGGGTTTCCAGCCGCGCTGGAGCCGTTCCTTCCAAAAGCTCGAATAGGCGCCTCGACACCCGGGCGGATAGGATGGCCCCATGGCCGCCCGCCTGAAAGATTTGCCTGCTCTGTCCGGCCTTCCGGATCTTCTCGGAACTCTCGAAGACCACCCGCGGCTGGGGCCGCAGGTGGTCTTCCGTCATTCTCTGCCGGCCCACCCGGAGTCCCTCGAGCGCCTCGAGCCGCCGCTGCCGGAGGCGTTGGTGCGGGCGTTGGCCGCGGGCGGCGTGGAGGAGCTGTGGAGCCACCAAGCGCAAGGGCTGAAGGCGGCCCGGGCCGGTGAGGACGTGCTCATCACCACTCCCACGGCTTCCGGCAAGAGCCTGGTCTTTCAGCTGCCGGTGCTCGAAGAGATTCTCGCCGGTGGTGATGGCACGGCTCTCTTTCTCTTTCCTCTCAAGGCCTTAGGGCAGGACCAAAAGGGCAAGCTGGAAGCTCTGGCCCAGGCTGCGGGCATCGGCGAACCGGTGGCAGCGATCTACGACGGGGATACGCCGAATCCTGAGCGCCGCCGGATCCGGGCCCAGCCGCCGCCGGTCCTGATCACCAATCCCGACATGCTGCACCTGGGCATCCTCGCCCACTGGCAGAGCTGGGCGCCTTTCCTCCGGCGCCTGCGCTGGGTGGTGCTCGACGAGCTTCACACCTACCGGGGGATTTTCGGCAGTCATTTTCATCACGTCTTGCAGCGGCTGCTGCGGCTGGCCCATAAGGAGGGGGCGCGGCCGGCGTTCATCGCTTCCTCCGCCACCGTCGCCAATGCCGACGACTTCGCCCACCGGCTGACGGGCCGCCGATGTGCCGTCGTGGAGACCTCCGGAGCACCGCGTCAGGGTCGACACCTGCTGCTGCTGCGCCCCGAGACCAGTGCCTACACCAGTGCTCTGGATCTGCTGGTGAGCTTCCTCGACGACGGCCTCAAGACCATCGTCTTCACCAAGGCTCGGCGGGTAACGGAGCTGCTGTATTCATGGCTGCGCCGGCGACGGCCGGAGCTAGGCCGGCGGGTGGCGAGCTATCGCGCGGGATTCTTGGCGGAGGAACGCCGGGATATCGAGCGTCAGCTCTTCGAAGGCGAGCTGGACGGCGTGATTTCCACCTCCGCCCTGGAGATGGGTATCGACATCGGAGGTCTGGACGCCTGCGTCTTGGTCGGCTACCCCGGCAGCGTCATGGCCACCTGGCAGCGCTCGGGGCGGGTGGGGCGCGCTGGCCGAGAGTCGGTGACCGCCCTGGTGGCCATGCCCGATGCCCTGGATCAATATTTCCTCGATCATCCCGACGAGCTGCTGCAGCGGCCCTGTGAACGGCTCATCGTCGACGCCGCCAATCCTCAGGTCGCCGCCGGGCATCTGGTCTGCGCTGCCGCCGAGAGTGCTCTCGACCGGGATCGGGACGGGGATCTCCTGGAACGTCACGGTGCCGTCGTCGAGAGCTTGGTGGAGGAAGGAGAGCTGCTGGAATCCGCCGATGGTCGGGAGCTCTTCGCCCGTCGCCGGCGACCCCACCGGCGAGTCCAGCTGCGCGGATCCGGCCAACCCTGCCGAGTCCGCCGGGGAGCCGGAGGTCCGGTGATCGGCACGGTGGACGGCGCCCGGGCCCTGCGGGAGGCCCATCCCGGGGCGATCTACCTGCACCGGGGGCGTCAGTATCGGATCACCGAGCTCGACCTGGAGGCCGGCGAGGCGCTGGCGGAGATCGCCGATGTAGAGCACTTCACCACTCCACTGACCGAAAAGGAAACGACCATCCTCGAGGTGCTGAAACAGCGGTCCGATGGCCCCCTCCACGCCTGGTGCGGGCGGCTGCGGGTCACCGAGCGGGTGGTGGGTTTTGAGCGCAAGAGCCTCCAGGGGCAGGAGGTCTTGGGGCGGGAGGAGCTGGACCTGCCGGCGATGGAGTTCGAGACCGTGGGGCTGTGGTGGTCCGCCGGCCGCGACGTGGAGCGGACGCTGGAGGAGAAGGGAGAGCAGCTCATGGGCTCTCTACACGCTGCCGAGCACGCTGCCATCGCCCTGCTGCCGACCTTGGCCCTGTGTGACCGTGGAGACCTGGGAGGAATTTCCCAGCCCTACCACCCTCAGGTGGGGACCGGCACGGTTTTCATCTACGACGGCCACGCCGGCGGTGCCGGTATCACCGCCGGCATCTTCGACCAGCTGGCAGATCTGTTGCGCCGGGTACGGGAGCTCTTGGAAGCCTGCCCCTGCGAGGATGGCTGCCCTTCCTGCGTCCAGAGCCCGAAATGCGGCAACGGCAACCGGCCGCTGGACAAGAGCGGCGCGGCGCGGCTGCTACGGGTGCTGTTGGCGGAGGAGGAGCCAGTAGTCCCTCCGGTGGCGGCCCCGGAGCTACGCTTAGATGCCCTTCCCAGGGAATCGGTGCGCGAGGAGGGCTCGAGGGAGCCTGACGTGGACGACTCCAATCTCCACTATTCGGGTAGGGAGGCGTCCCAAGAGAGGTCCGGAGGGGGGGCAGGAGTGGGCTTCAGCGATTCGGGTAGGCCCTCGTCGGGAAGCCTTGAGGATGTGGCCAACTATTCGGGTAGGGGGCCGTCCGTCGGGAGTGCTTTGGAGGGTTCTCAGGTCCCGATCAGCGGCTCGGGGTGGGGGGCGTCGGAGGCTGCTGCGAAGGATGTCAGCGATTCGGGTAGGCCCTCGTCGGAGAAGCCCTCGTCGAAGAAGGCTCCGACGAAGAAGGGAGGGAGCCGCCGGCGGTCGAAGAAGGTGGAGACCACCGTGCTCTTCGATCTCGAGACTCTACGCTCCGCCGACGAGGTGGGGGGATGGCACAGGGCCTACCGCATGGGGGTGGCGGTGGGGGTGGTGTGCTTCATGGAGGAGAATCGTTTCGAGGTCTACGAGGAGGCGGAGGTGCCGGATCTGGTCCAGGCGTTGAAGGCGGCGGACCTGGTGGTGGGATTCAATATCAAGGGCTTCGACTATCAGGTACTCAACGGCTACACCGGGGAGGATTACCGCCGGACGCTACCGACCCTGGATCTCTTGGAAGACGTTCACCGCAGCCTCGGTCATCGGCTGAGCATGGATCACTTGGCAGGGGAGACCCTGGGAGTGGGGAAGTCGGCGGATGGGCTGCAGAGCCTGGAGTGGGTTCGCCAAGGGCGGCTGGATCTGGTGCGGGATTATTGCCGTCGGGACGTGGAGATCCTGCGGGACCTTTATCTCTTCGGGCGCCGGGAGGGCTATCTGCTGTACAAGCCCCGGGGCGCCGACGCGGCGCGTCGGCTGATCGTGGACTGGTGAGGGACGAGGGGGGACGAGGATGGAGCCGCGGTTTGGGTCAGAGGTTCTCCACCACGTCCATCAGCTGTTTGTGGTCGAAGGGCTTCTTGATGTAGGCGGTGGCGCCGGCATCCATGGCCCGCTGGGTGTCCTCCTCCTTGCCCTCGGTACTGATGATCACCACCGGAAGCTCTGCCAGGGCCTGGTCTTTGCGCACGGTCTCCAGGAATTCGAGACCGTTCATGTGGGGCATGTTGATGTCGAGCAGGACGAGGTTGACGTCGGGATGCTGGCTGAGCATCTGGAGGCCTTCGCGCCCGTCCAGCGCATGCACCACTTCGTATTGGCGCAGCATTACATTGAACATTTTGTGGATCAGCTTGGAGTCGTCGATGACGAGGAACTTCTTCCGGGACACGGTCAACCTCCGTTGGACTCTGGCTCGGGTTGTGCCCGCACGGGCCTTGGGGGCTTGGCTCCAGGGGGGCTCGGCCCGCCGGGGCTGGTCTCGTGGCTGTGGGGCCTTGGGAGCCACCTGAGCTGGGTTCGACGCAAGAGTAGCCTAAGGCTCGCGCTGCGCGCAACCTCCCATGTCTTCGGGAAGGTCGGGCCTCGAGGGGTTTTTCGCTACCCTCGGGGAGGGGGGCGAGATCGGTGGGGGAGGGCGACCTGCCCGCGCTCTCGACCCCATGCTCTTGACAATGCCGGGCGGCGGAGTGACACTTCGAGTCCCGTTGTCGTGAACAGTATTCGCAGGAAAACTGCGATTCCAAGAGGGTGACCCGTCACGGGTAGGGGCCCCGGAGCCGGCCATGGACTCTGAATTTCAAGAGCTGTTTGAAGATTTCGTCCTCGAGGCCAGGGAACGCCTGGACTCGGTGGAAGAGCTACTGCTGGGCTTGGCTGCCCGGCCGCGGCCGGACCGCGAGAGTGCCGTTCATCGAGCCAAACGGGATCTCCATACCTTGAAGGGCAACTCGGGCATGATGGGCCTGAGTGAGATGCAGGAGCTGGCCCACGAGATGGAGGACCAGCTGGAGGCGGTGGATCTGGGCCAGCCCCGGGTGCCGGAGCTGCTCGCCGGCGTCGATACCTTCCGCCGCCTGCTGCGCCGGCTGACCCAGGGCGACGACGAGGCGGCGGAGGAGGCAGGCCAGGATCTGCTGGGGGAAGCGAGCCAAGAGCTGGCCCTGGGGGGCGTCCGAGTGCCCTTCGGCGAGCTCGACGCTCTGGTAGAGCTGCAGGCGGAGGTGTTGCTCTACCGCAACCGGCTGCTGGATTCGCTGCACCGCCTCAAGGACACCCTGCCGGAAGAGGTGCGGGTGATCTCCGACGCCTGGGACGAGGTCGCGGCGGTGCATCAATCGCTGGAGAAGACCCTGGACTTCGCTCAAGAGCGGGTACTCAAGCTCCGCATGGTGCCGCTGCAATCGCTCTTCCGGCACCTCAACCGCATCGTCCACGACGAGGCGGTGCGCGAGGGCAAGTCTGTGAGCTTCGAGACCTCCGGCGGCAATACCCCCCTGGACAAGGCGCTGCTGGAGCTGGCGAGTGAGGCTCTGGGGCATCTGGTGCGCAACGCGGTGAATCACGGGGTCGAGACTCCGGAGGAGCGCGAGGCGGCGGGCAAGCCGGCCAGCGGCCGCATCGATCTATCGGCCTCGGTGGAGGGCCAGGAGGTGCTCATCGAGGTTGCCGACGACGGCGCTGGCATCGATCCCGAAGTGCTCGACCGCCAAGCCTCGGAGCGCGGTCTGGGGGGCCAGGTGGAGCGGGGACCTTACGATCTGATCTTCCAGGCTGGTTTTTCCACCCGCGGGGGCACCGACCTTTCCGCCGGCCGCGGCATCGGCCTCGCCGCCGTGGCGGAGGCGGTGGAGCGCAACGGCGGGCGCGTGGAGGTCGGGTCGGAGGTGGGCAAGGGAACGCGTTTCCTGCTCCGGCTGCCTCTTTCCGTTTCCATCACCCGGGCGCTGCTGGTGGGGATCGGCGGTGAGGAGTACGCGCTGCCGCTGGGAGCGGTGGTGGAGAGCCTGTACTTCGATCCCGACGATCGCCAGGACCTGCATCACTCCAATTTGCTGCGCTGGCGGGGTCAGGTGATTCCGCTGCTGGATCTGGCCAACCTCTTCGGAGTTCCGAGCACCAACGGTAGCGGGAGCCCCGGGCAGTCCAAGAACCCTGGTGGCGACACTGGCGAGGCATCGGACGACCAGCCCGCGGCGGAATCGTCCACGGCGGCGGTGGCGACCCGGCGCTCGGTGGTGGTTCTGGAGGCCTTCGGGCAGCACCGGGGGGTGCTGGTGGACCGCCTCAGCGGCATCCGGGACATCGTGGTCAAGGGCCTGGACGAGCTGGTGGGCAACCCCTTGGGCATCGCCGGCTCCACGATCCTCGGTGACGGCCGGGTGGTGATGATTTTGGATCCGGCGGTGTTGGCGGCGCGGGACGAGGGGATCGTCTCGTGAGCCCGGCTTCTGGCGCGGCTGCGGCGGTCGCTCGCCCCCGGCGTTGGCTGCCCGTGCTGTTGGGAGAGGAGCGCTTCGGCGTGCTGCTGGAGGCGGTGGAATCCATCGCCTCGGCGGCTCGGATGGAGGTTGACGAGGAAGCTCCCGAGGCCGTTTGTGGGATCCTATCGGAGGGGGGGCGCCGGGTGCCGGTGCTGGATCTGCGGCAGCGTTTGGCCACGGCCCCTGCAGTGCCCCGGAGAGCGCCCCTTGCAGAGACTGACGGAGAATCCTCCGGCGAAGATCCCCGCCCGAGGCCCGGACGGCTCCAGGACCCCGGACGGGTCGTGCTGGTGCAATCCCGGGGACACCGCCTGGGGCTGTGGGTGGATCGGGTGGAGAGCCCGCTGTGGCTCCAGCCGCGGCAGCTGCGGCGTTTGCCTCCGTTGGTTCTGAGCGCCGGCTGCGAGCATCTGGCAGGGTTGGGGGTCGAATCCGAAGGATGGTTGATCTTGTTGGACGTAGACCAGCTGTTGACCCAGCGGCTAGGGTCGGCCTCGGAGCCGGCCTCGACTCCGGAAGATGCGGTGACTGAGGACTCAGGATCTCAGGATTCAAAGTCTTAGGATTCAGGATCTGAGGATAGACGACCTAGTGATTGAGGATGGGAGTTGACAGATCGATGGAAGAACCTATGACCGGTAGCGCTTCGGAAGCCACCTGGGATGAGTGCATCCAGCTCCTGGATCAACTCCCGTCCATGCCCTTGGAGCAGCGAGTGGAGGCCATCACCCGGCTGATCCGCAACCCCAGCCCGGGCATCCGCAGCCGCGCCCTGCGCATGGGGGCGGCGGCCCTCTCCGACGACGTTCTGACCTCGTATCTGCGCGACGACGCCGACGGCGTGCTGCGCAACGCCGGGCTGGAGATGCTCAAGATGCGTGGCAGCCGCGGCTTCACCCTGGCGGTGGAGCTGCTGCGGGATCCCGACGACGACGTGGTGCTGCAGGCAGTGCTGGTGCTCGACCACCTCAAGGATCCGCGGGCTCTGGAGCCTCTGCGAGCTCAGCTGCGGCACAGCGATCCCAACGTCGTGCAGGCGGTGATCGTCGCCATTGGGCACCTCGGGGACGCTCGCACCATTCCCGACATGTTGCCGTTCTTGGAAGGCGATTCGTGGTTGCAGGTGGCGGCGGTGGAGGCCCTGGGGGATATTCGCTCGCCGGTGGCGGTGCCGCATCTGGCCAAGCTGCTGACGGACTTGATGATGGGACCCCTGGCGGCGGAAGCCCTGGCGCGCATCGGCGGCTTCGACGCCTTCAAACGGCTGGCGGAGCATTGGCTGCGCTTCGAGCAGGACCTGGACGCGGAGACCATGCTCGGGCTCTTGGCTCACGTTCTCGAGGGCTTGCCCCGCTTCCCGCCGGACGTGGCGGGCCTGCGGGGCAGCCTGTCCCTCTACCTCCACGACACCGGCGCGGTGCGGGTTCCGGCGGCGCGGGCGCTGCTGGCCCTGGGGCCCGGAGAGCAGGACGACGAAGCTTTGGACCTGCTGGTGGACGCGCACCTCGAGCCGCTGCTCTTGCCCACCTGCCTGTCGCAACGCAAGGACCTCATCGCCAAGCTCTTGCACGCGGAGGACCAGCGGCGGGCTTGGGGGCTGCTGCTGGCGGGGCGGTTTCCCCAGGACACGCCGGTAGACATCCTGGTAGAGGCTCTGCACAAGCCCATGGACGCCGGTTGGTTGGAACTGGTCGTGGGGACCCTGTCGAAGGTTCAGCATCGCGACGTGGCGGAAGCTCTGCTGGCCCTCTACCGGTCCCTGCCGGTGAGCTCCCGGGCTTCCCTGGCGCCGGTGCTGAGCTCCCACAAGGAAGCGCTCCGGGAGTTGATCGACGGCCAGGAGGGGCTGCGGGAGAGCACGCAGATCGTCCTCGCCGCTCTCCTCGGCCGCGATCCCGAGACCACCGCCGCAGCGATTCAGGAGCTGGACCACCAGGACCGGCTGGCGGCTCTGGCGCAGTTGACGGACCAGTCCAAGGTGATGGGGATCTTGCCCTGGGAGAGCTGGCTCGAGGAGGCGCCGGCGGACTACGGCCCGCTGGCGGCGGAGGTGGCGGTGGAGTCGGGGCAGCGGCAGCTGGTGCCGGCGCTGCGGGAGCTCCTCGGCGAGCACACCAGCCCGGCCTTGATTCGGGCCATGGGGGAGCTCGGCGACCGCCAGAGCGTGGACAAGCTTCTGGTGCTACTCGAAGAGGATAGCTCCTACCGGCCGCTGGTGCTGGAAAGCCTGGGGCGCATCGGCGGTCCACGGGTGCGGGAAGCCCTGCGGGAGGTGGCGGAGGGAGATGAGGAAGGGGTGGCGCGCATCGCCTACAAGGCGCTGTCGCTGTGCGCCACCACCGAGGACGACGGCTTCTTCCGCGAGGCCGTCGCCCATCACGATTGGTACGTACGGCTGGCCTGTGCCGAGGTGCTGGGACGCTTCCAGCGACCCAAGAATCTGGCCGCTCTGGTGCAGCTGGCCTCGGACCCGGTGACCATCGTGGCGCAGCGCGCGATGGCTTTGTTGGAGCCGGAGGGTGATCCTAGGTGATCCATGAGATCGCGCTGATGACGCGCGAGGAGCAAGCCCTGCTCAACGAGATTCTGTCGCGAGAGTTCGGACTCCATTTTCCCAACGGCAAGCGTCAGATTCTACAATCCCGCCTCGAGCCGCGGCTTCGGGAGCTACGCCTCAAGCGATTCCTGGACTACTATCTGCGGCTGCATTGCGATCTGGAGGGGGAGCGGGAGCAGTTGGTTCGGCGGGTGACCAACAACGAGACCTATTTTTTCCGCGAGAAGGCCCAATTCGAGGCCCTCTTCGATCTCGCCCTGGATCATCTGCGCACTTCGCCGGCCCAGGCCGGCCGGCTGCGGATTCTCTCCGCCGGTTGCTCGTCCGGGGAGGAGGCCTACACCCTGGGCATCTACGCTCGCCAGCATCGCTTCCGGCTGGGTTCCACGGAGGTTCGGGTGGACGCCTTCGACATCGACAAGGAGCGGCTGGATCTGGCCCGGGGCGGGGAGTACAGCCCGCGTTCGCTGCGGGCACTGGATCCTCAGCGGGCCGGTCATTATTTTCGCAACCCGCACGAGGAACGCTTCGTATTGAAAGAGCCGTTCCGCGAGGGAGTGAGCTTTCGCCATGGCAATATCGTGGATCCCGATTCCTTCGTCCCCGCGGGCTCCTACGACGCTCTGTTCTGCCGCAACGTGCTGATCTACTTCTCTGAAGAGGCGACCCACCGGGCGATTGAGAATTTCGCCCGCGCTCTGCGTCCCGGCGGTCTACTCTTCCTCGGCCACTCCGAATCCATCATCGGCATGACTCCACGCTTCGAGACCGTGCGCCTGGGGCGCTGCATCGCCTACCGGAGGACGCTGCGATGAGCGACCGGGGCGGAGGCGACGACCAGGCTTCCGGCGAATCGGGGACCAGCAAGCGGCCAACCAAGGGCCAGCCAGTCAAGGGCCAGGCCGTCAAGGGCCAGATATCGGACGGAGAGCCCATGCGGGTGGTGGTAGTGGACGATTCCAGCTTCGTCCGCCGCGCCATCACGCGCATGCTCGAGAACGACGACCGCATCGAGATCGTCGGTCAGGCGGCCACCGGTGAGGAGCTCATCACCCGGTTGGAGGAGTGGAATCCCGACGCCATCACCCTCGATCTCTCCATGCCCGGCATGGGCGGCCTGCAGACCCTCGACCACATCATGGCGCACCGGCCGACGCCGGTGATCATCCTCTCCACCCACTCCGCCAAGGACGCCCCCCTGACCATCGAGGCGTTGCATCGGGGCGCCACTGACTTCATCGATAAACAGCAATATTCGCTGGTGGATTTCGAGGCGTTGCGCAGTGTGATCGTGCAGAAGCTGCTGCATCTGCGCGGCATCACACCGCTGTCGGTGGCCGGGGAGCCAGCGGCCGAGGAGCAAAAGGCCAGGGCTCCCGTCGCCGAGACACGGAGCGCGCCGCCGGCGCCGCGCAAGAGGAAGCCCGCCCCCAGAGCTCCCCGGCGGCCCCCGCCGCCGGAGATCACCGCCGGCCGCTTCGACCTCCTGCTGGTGGGGGCCTCCACCGGCGGTCCGCCCACCATCCAGCGGTTGTTGGAAGACCTGGGGCCGGACTTTCCGCTGCCGGTGGTCATCGTCCAGCACATGCCCAAGGGATTCACCAGCGCCTTTGCGGAGCGTCTCAACGCCCACCTGCCGCTGCACGTGCGCGAAGCCTCCGACGGCGAGGCGCTACGGCCGGCGACGGTCTACATCGCCCCCGCGGGACTGCATCTGAAGTTTCGCCGCCGGGGTGGCGAGGTGTTGGCGGTACTCGATCCGGAACCGGCGAAGCTAGCCCACCGGCCGTCGGTGGACGTCATGCTGGCCTCCGCCGCTCAGAATCTGGGGCGTCGGTGCCTGGCGGTGCTGCTCACCGGGATGGGGAGCGACGGCGCCGCCGGCATGCTGCGGGTGCGCGACGCCGGCGGCTATACCGTGGGGCAGGACGCAGCTTCCTGCGTGGTCTACGGCATGCCCCGGGCTGCCGCCAATCTCAACGCGCTGGTGGAGGAGGTGGGCCTGGACGCCCTGGGCATCCGCCTGCGCACACTATTGAAGGATGCGGGCTGAAGGCTGTGGCTTCAGGCTGGGAGTTGCAGGCTGGGGGTTTCAGGATGGGAGCCGAAGGATGCGCCGCCGGCCCCGCCCTGATAGCCTGACGGGGTTTGAGCTTTAAGATCCAGGTCTCGGGATAGTAGAGCGATGAGGCCGAATTCAGCGTACCGTTGACGAGGAGCATTCATCATGGCCGATGAAGAATCCAAGCAGGAATCCGAGAGCGGCAAGGCTCCGGCGAAGGAGAAGGCTCCCGAGAAGAAGACTCCGGAGAAGAAGCCCTCCCGGCGATCCAAGCCGCGCAGCACTTCCAAGGCTCGCGCTTCCAAGAGCCAGGACTCCAAGAGCCAGGCTTCCAAAAGCCAGGCTTCCAAAAGCAAGAGCTCTCCGAAGAAGAGTGCCTCCGAGGATTCTCAGCCCAGCTCCGACCCCAAAGGTGCGGAGAAGGGCCGGTCCGCCGCCGGCTATCAGGATCCCTTCGCCGGCGGAGCGGCAGCCTTGTTCGAATACGCCGAGCAGCTCGAGGCCTCCGGTGAG